>JAWSUQ010000196.1:0-5813 GCA_033549265.1 Bacillota bacterium | reverse complement strand
ACTACTAATTTTTGCAGTACTTTAACGGTGTTACACTGATAATACTCATTTGTCACTACTAGGCAAAGATGAATAGGGGAGACTATATATCCTACCACCCCAAAAACATAAACCATGGACAGATAAGCTAAAGCAGATTCAGTTGGCACTAATGGTACAAAAAGCATAAAAGTAGTAGCAATAACTGCTAGATTAGACCCTGTAACGATCCCTGCAAAAAATGGTATGATAATAGCCAAAAGAAATAGTGGAATTCCCAGTTCAGTCATTGTCTCTGATAGCTTGGCAACTGTCCCTACCTCTTGCACTAGCTGCTGATAAATCATAATAGCGGTAATGGCAGCGGCTAAGCTCCAGCTTATTCCACGCCAAATCAATGTCTTGGCTCGCTCACCAAAAACCTTTAACCAGTCCACCAGTGTTACATCATTATCGGCTCCTTCTATCTTGATATTAGAACCCAGCGCTAACAAGATGCCAATTAAAAGGGAAGTAATAAAGTCTACCCCAAAGAAAATAGCCAGAATAATGACTGCACCAATTGGTAATAAGCTTACTGTTAGTGACTTCCATACCTCTAATTTGCCAGCAATATTGCTTACTGGCTCCTGCTGGGTAATACCTTCAAGAGTATTTGGTCCTTCCTTTTTATATTTCCTAAAAAACCACCAAAAGCCTACCCCCACCGCAAATAGTGTTGGCCCTAGCTGAAGCTTAATAAAATCATAGACAGACCTGTCAATCATACTGGCCGCTAGAATTAAGCTAGAATATAGCGGAAATATCATATACCAAACATGTCTAAAAAAAAGATTAGCTGCTGCTTTTTCCTCAGTATTAAGCCTTAACTTATCACCGGTGGCATCCACTAAGGGAGCCGACAAGGCAGCCCCTCCAGGGACCGGCAGCAGGCCAATTAGGCTGGGAATCAGAAGCATAATCCAACGCATATCGCTAATAAGGCTAGTTAAGGATTTAACCATTTGATCTAGTAGACCTAAGTCCTTCATTACCTTACCTAAAACACCAATTAGGATAATTACAAAAACTAAATTGACAGTTATAGGGCTAGTGATAGCAGTCCAGGTAATTTTACTCACTTCCCTCAATCCTAGTTGATTTAGGATGCTAAATACTATGGAGCCTGTTAAGATAGCCACTGCCACTGATTTTTTTTTGTTAATCAATAGGACAATAATAGTTAGGCTTATTAATAAAGACCAAGATTCCATGTCAACGCCCTTTCTTATTTGCATTTCTTTTTCTGCTTTACTTGTTTGCTAATATACTTAAGTATTCTCATTAAATAAAAAAATTCCTGCCTACCTTTAGTAAACAGGAATCTGGAACAACAATGAAACTAGCTTTTTCCTTTAAGATCTTACTTTAAACTGACCTACTAGGCTGTCTAGCTTTTGAGCCACCGCTGCTAGCTCCTCTGCAGTGGCAGCTATTTCCTGGAGGCTATTAGCCTCCTCTGTTGCAGAAGCATTTAACTGCTGCGTGCTAGCAACTGTATCTTCTACATTTTTACCAATACTACCCATGGCCTTTAACAGCTCTTCTGTCAAAGAAGCCTGCTTTCCAGCAGAGTCTTCTATATTACCAATTTCTGCGGCTATTATCTTAATTTCACTCATTACCCTGCTAATGGCATTTTCGGTGTGACCTGCTTTAACTACCCCATCGTCAACCAGTTGATTGGCTCGCTCTACCTTTTCAACGGCCTGATCTACCTTGGCTTGAATCTCTTTAATGGAGCTGGCCACCTCTTTAGTGGCGGCAGCGCTTTGTTCAGCTAGCTTTCTCACCTCTTCTGCCACAACCGCAAAGCCTCGGCCCTGCTCCCCAGCTCGAGCTGATTCAATGGCAGCATTGAGGGCCAACATATTTGTCTGCTCAGCTATATGGGAAATAATTGTGATGGTATCCCCTATTTTCTTTGAGGAATCGCTTAGCATCGTCATGACGTTTTTTACCTCATTAGAGGCTTCTGCCGATTGGCGAATGGAGGCCGCTACCTCCTGCACGGAATGCATTCCCTCATCAGCCCGTTCCCCAACCTCTACAATATTGTGTTCCACCTGCTTTACTGAATGGGACACATCATTTGCCCGTTGGGATACCTCATCAATGCTGGCAAGGACCTCCTGAGTGGCCGCCAGGCTCTCTTGGGCACCCTCAGCAATATTGGTAATAGCTTGATTTACTTCCTCCACTGCACTGTTTGACTCATTCATAGCCTGAGCTATCTCTTCGCTAGACCTGTTTAAAACCTCGGCATAGCTCTTTATCTCAGTAATCATATTGTTAAGCCTTGCTACTGTTTCCCTTATTCCTTCAGCCAGCAGTCCTACCTCATCCTTAGACTTTACCTCTAGTTGAACTGTTAAATCTCCCTTGGCAACCTGGTAGGCTCGATCTTTAATGGTCACTAGCGCTGCTACGATCTTATTGGCAAATAGGCTAATTACCACGATAGTTAATAAAGTAACTCCGACAATTCCAAAAAGCATCTTGTTCCGCTCGCCCGTAATAAGATGGTCAACGTCATTTGTATAAACACCGGTACCAATAATCCATTGCCATGGTTCAAAGGCAGCTACATAAGAAAGCTTTGGTTCTACTCTCTCTGTATCATCATAATATTGCCACATATAGGGGACGTAACCCGCTCCCTGGGCTTGAGCCACCTGGACAAACCCTGTAAATAAAGCAAAACCGGTTGGATCTTTTATTTCTGATAAGTCCTGACCTGTGAGATCTGGTCTAAAAGGGTGGATTACCATTCTTGGATGAAAATCATTAATCCAGAAATAATCTTCTCCCCGCTCTCCAAAGCGAATAGTTCCAATAGTCGCTTTTGCAGCCTCTTGGGCTTCAAGTCTAGATAGTTCCCCCGCTTGCTCCATCCTATGATAGTGCTTTACAATCGAAAGTCCTATTTCCACCATGTCCTTAGTCATTATTTCCTTTTGATCATAGATGTTTTCCCTCATGGCAGGTAACGTGTACAGAAAGTTTAACAGTATAAAAGCTATTACTGGAATCAGTCCGATCACAATTACCTTGTTTCTAAACTTGCGAAAAATTGTCATGTTTCTCCCTCCTGAGTTATTGATAAACAAAATGTAATCTTTTATTCAAATTAATTAATAATAAATCTTATTACTAAATTGTTTTTAGGTTAATTCAACATAATTACATTTTAAACCTTCTTTGAGATTGTTAAGTTTTTCTTAATCAAAGTCTAAAAGCATCAGCTATTTTGCTTCTGATAAGCAAGTTAATTATCTGATCTTTGCAAAAAAAACATATTTCCTCCATAACTTTTTGATACTGACAGGTTATATTATAGTTAACAGGCTCAAATAGAGCCAAGTATCTTGCAAAGGAGGGATATCATGAGAAACTTCAATAAAAAACACTTATTGACATTATTACTGGTCGGGTTAATAGCTACCCTACTATTTAGCACTATGGCAGTTGCCGCACCAATGGGATGGGGCCCAGGCTTTAAGGTAACTTCTATGGGCATGTGGAACGATTCAGAAGTTTTTGGCGCCAACGGCTTTGGTAATGGCATGGGTAGAGGCTTTGGTAGAGGCTTTGCGTCAGGTTCAGGCGGCTGTGGAGCTGGTTCAGTTGGGCCCGCTACCTCAATGCTAACAATTATTAGCGAAGTACTAGGAATGGCGCCAGCTGATGTGCAAGCAGCCCACCGGGAGGGGAAATCCTTTACTGCTATAGCTGAAGAAAAGGGTGTAGCTAAAGCTGAATTAGTAGCTGCCATAGTAGAAAATGCTAGCCAATACCTGCAGCAGCTGGTAGAACAAGACCAAATGACTGCAGCCCAAATGGATGATGCTATTGCGGCCCTTGAAGCTAGGCTTGACTTCATGCTTGATCAGGCAATGGTTCCAGGTCAAGGAAGAGGTTTCCGTTCCGGCGGCTGTGGGGTAGCTCCAGCTAATGGCTCAAACGCTACGCAAACTAGCCGATTTTAACCTTTACTTACAATTTACAATCCCCAATTGCATCATTTAATAACATTAGTTAAAATAGAAGTAACATACCAGCCCGGCGGCCAACGCCGGGTTTTACAGCTTTTTCTCTAGGAAGGACTGTTCTGGGTTAATTTATCATGAGGGAGGTTGCCTCTGCTATGAAAATTCTAATTGTCGAGGATGAAGCCCAAATTAGTAGTCGTTTAGCAGATTTTTTTCACCGGGAGGGCTGGCAAGCAGTTATTGCTGCTGATGGTGAAGTTGGTCTAGCCCTTGCTAAGACAGAAAATCCAGACCTGGTTATCTTGGATTTGATGCTGCCAAAGCTCTCTGGAATAGAGGTATGCAAAAAAATCAGGACCTATAGCAGTGTGCCCATCATTATGCTCACTGCTAAATCTGAAGAAATAGATAAACTGCTAGGTTTGGAGCTAGGGGCTGATGATTATGTCACCAAGCCCTTCAGTTTATCTGAGCTGGTGGCCAGGGCTAAAGCTATTATGCGGCGTCAACAGGGGCAGTTGGTTACCTCCGGTACTTTGCCAGTGTCCAGTATAATTAAGCAAGGACCCTTTACCTTAGACATAGATGCTCACGCCGCTTATAAAGGCTCTGACCTATTAGACCTTACCCCTACGGAGTTCAAGCTATTAGAAACCTTTTGCAAAAGCCCCGAGCGGGTGTTCACCAGAAGTCAGCTAATCAATCAAGTATTAGGTCACTTTTTTCCCGGTTTTGATCGCACTATAGATACCCATGTCAGTAACCTTAGGAAAAAAATTGAGCAAGAGCCTAGCACCCCTATCCATCTACTGACGGTCCATGGAGTAGGCTATCGTTTTAGTGCCGGGGAAGGAGCAAATTAAATGAGTCTGAAGAAAAAGCTAATTTACTGGATGGTAGGCCTGGTGGTAGCTGCTATCTTAATCGTTGGCTCTATCACTAGTATATGGACCCGTTACCTTTTTGATGATTATGTAGACCAGCATTTTCAATATCGAGTAGTGCAGCTTCAGGAACTGTTAATTAGCTATTATCAGTATTACGATAGCTGGCAGGGAATTGAAAATATTTTTATCTTGTCTCGGCCAAATATGATGGGTCGAGGACATATGATGAGATACGCCCCTAGAGTACACCTTATAAATGTCCTCTCCCCCGGGGAACGACTCCGCTTGGTTGATGCTTCCGGCAGGATTATTTTAGACTCTTGGGATACTCCCGGTGATACTAATCAGGTATTGGAGACAGATCGCCTTTTGCAGGCCAGCATGCCAATTCAGATAGACAACGCCGTAGTAGGGTATATGCTATGGGAAACAGCTCAGCCTACCAATGTCCAGACCCTAGAGCGGAGCTTTACTAATTCCATGTATAAAACTACCTTAATAGCGGTTTTGCTCATTGGCTTAGGGGCAGGATTAGTAGCCCGACAAATAGCCGGTAAACTGGCAATGCCTTTAGAATCCTTGACAAAGGTGGCCCAGCGCTTCAATAAAGACAAGGTGCTAGAGCCTATTCAGCTGCCACCGGCCAATAGTCAAGAGGCAGAGCAGTTGGCCTTGGCCTTCAACCAAATGGTAACCCAGTTAAACCGTCACGAGCTTTTGCGGCGTCAGCTGATGGCTGACGTAGCCCATGAGCTGCGCACGCCCTTAACTATCCTGAGGTGCAACCTAGAGGCCCTGGCGCAAGGAGCTTTAGAGCCCTCTACCACTAATTTGGGCCAGCTGGAAAACGAAATAGACCGCTTAGTCGACTTAGTAGGTGAATTACAAGAGCTCAGCCTAATTGAGCAGCATCAAC
>JAWSUQ010000195.1:0-5887 GCA_033549265.1 Bacillota bacterium | reverse complement strand
TAAGCTGCTCTTAACTTCTTTACCAAGTTTTACTGCTAGCTTCATCAGCTTGCCAACTCCCTCTTGGTCTAGTACGGCAAAGGGATTGTTTTTCAATATTTTCTTTTCTACATAGTGATGCAAGAACTTGCCTTCAGCGTCATCTCTGCTGAAGCCTAGGGTCGTTTGGGTCAGGTCGTTTGTGCCAAAGGAGAAAAAGTCTGCTTCAGCTGCAATTTCATCTGCTGTAACACAAGCCCTTGGCATTTCAATCATCGTACCTACTGTAAAATCAAAGTCCACTTGCTGTTCTTCTTTTATATCTTGAGCTATTTTCACTACCAGCTGTCTTAGTCGCTTCAGCTCTTCATGATGGATTACAAGGGGAATCATCACCTCTGGATATACCTCTACTCCCTCTTTTACTAATTGAGCAACCGCTTGGAAAATGGCTCTAGCTTGCATCTCATATATCTCAGGGAAAGTAATAGCTAATCTACAGCCCCGATGGCCCAGCATTGGGTTAAACTCTGATAAAGCTCTAACCTTCCGCAGTAGCTCTTCCTTTTCCACAAGCTTCTCAAAGTCGCTTTCCATAATTTTGAGTTCAGTGATTTCTATGATTAATTCTTCAATATTTGGCAAGAATTCATGTAGTGGCGGGTCTAATAGCCTAATAGTAACCGGCAGCCCTGCCATTGATTTTAGAATTCCGTAAAAATCTCCCTGCTGCATTGGCAATAGCTTAACCAAGGCAGCCTGACGCTGATCTAATGACTCTGCTAAAATCATTTCCTGTACTATCGGCAGACGATCAGTAGCCATAAACATATGCTCAGTTCGGCAAAGACCTACGCCCTCCGCCCCAAACTCTCGGGCCTTTTGGGCATCCTCTGGCGTATCAGCGTTAGTGCGCACGGCCAAAACTTTTAATTCATCAGACCAGTCTAACAGCTGTAAAAATTCATTACTTAGCTCAGGATCGATCATCGGTACTGCTCCATCAATAACACTACCACTGCTGCCATCGATTGACAGAAAATCTCCTTCTTTGATGACCTTTCCTTCAATCATGATCACCTTTGCTTTCAAATCAATTTTTAAAGCCTCACATCCACAAACACATGGCTTGCCCATTCCTCTTGCCACTACTGCCGCGTGACTAGTCATCCCACCACGACTAGTTAATATTCCCTGAGCCGCCACCATGCCGTGAATATCATCTGGAGTAGTCTCAGTTCCCACTAATAAAACCTTCTCTCCAGCCTGAGCCAATTTTTCAGCATCGTCTGCATCAAATACTACCTTGCCGCTAGCGGCACCTGGTGAAGCAGGTAAACCTTTAGCAATAACATTTAGTTTGGCATTAGGATCAATACGACGATGGAGCAATTGGTCAAGCTGATTAGCCTCAACGCGAAGGACAGCTTCCTCTTTGGTTATGAGGCCTTCTTCAACCATTTCCACCGCTATTCTAATAGCTGCATGAGCTGTTCGCTTACCATTGCGGGTCTGCAGCATGTATAGCTTGCCACCTTCAATGGTAAACTCTATATCCTGCATATCTCGGTAATGCTTCTCCAGCAAACTGCAGATATCTACAAACTGTTGGAAAACCTGGGGCATCTTATCAGCTAATGCTTTAATAGGCTCGGGCGTTCTGATTCCTGCTACTACATCTTCTCCTTGTGCATTAATTAAATACTCGCCGTATAATAATTTTTCCCCGGTGGATGGATTTCTAGTAAAGGCTACACCTGTACCACAATCATCCCCCATATTGCCAAAGACCATGGACTGGACGTTTACAGCTGTACCTAAATGATCTGGGATGTTGTTAATTTTGCGATAAACAATAGCCCGATGGTTTTGCCATGAATCAAACACCGCTTTAATGGCTAACTTTAGCTGTTCAAATGGGTCTTGAGGAAATTCTGTTCCTGCAGCCCTTTTAACTATCTTTTTGTAATCAGCCACAAGCTGCTGCAGGCTGTCTATGTTAAGCTGATTATCAAACTGCACCCCAGCCTGCTCTTTGATTTCTTCCAGAGCACCTTCAAAGTAATAATGCTCTACCCCCATTACCACATCGCTGTACATCTGAATAAATCGTCGATAACAATCTAACGCAAATCTTTCATCCTTAGTTGCCGCTGCCATCCCCTTAAGGGTTTCATCATTCAAGCCAAGGTTTAAGACCGTATCCATCATACCTGGCATTGATACAACTGATCCAGAACGAACTGAAAGGAGTAATGGGTTTTGAATTGAACCAAATTCTTTTCCTGTGGCCTTTTCTACTTCTCTTAGGGCAGTAACTACCTGGTCCCACATACCTTCAGGAAATTGCTTATCATTTTCATAGTATTGATTACAGGTTTCTGTAGTCACTGTTAGGCCAGGTGGAACAGGCAGCCCAATATTGGTCATCTCCGAAAGATTTGCCCCTTTCCCTCCCAACAGCTGCTTCATATCAGATCTTCCTTCAGAAAAAAGGTAAACATACTTTTTACTTGACATTCCGCTCCCCCTTAAAATATAGTTCTAACACCTTACTGGCAGTCTCCTCCACAGCCTTGTTAGTCACGTCAATAACAGGACAACCTATTTTTTTCATAATGCGCTCAGCATATTCCAATTCCTTGAGGATCCGTTCAAGGCTGGCATAATCAGCATTGCTGGTAAGTCCAAGGGTCTTGAGTCGCTCCATCCGAATATCGTATAGCAGCTTGGGACTAATTGTTAGACCAATAATTTTTTTAGACGGTAATTTAAATAGTTCCTCAGGAGGTGCAACCTCTGGAACTAGCGGCACATTAGCTGCCTTTACTCTTTTGTGAGCTAGATACATACATAACGGTGTTTTCGATGTTCTTGAAATCCCTACAAAGACGATGTCAGCATGAATAATCCCTCGCGGGTCCTTACCATCATCGTATTTGACAGCAAATTCTATTGCCTCTACCTTACGGAAATATTGATCATCCATTTGGTGGAGCAAGCCAGGCTGTAGCTTTGGTGTAATTCCAGTCGCCATAGTTAATGCATCCATCATTGGACCAAGTATATCTACAGCTATTAAATTATATTCTTTAGCACAGCTGATTAGCTTATTTCGCAGGTCTGTTATGACTAAGGTGAAAGCAATAATAGCTTTGCAGCTGGCAGCTTCTTCTACAATATCTATAATATGCTCTTCATCAGTTACATATGGCACTCGTTTAATGTCAAAGTTTCCTCCATTAAACTGACTTGCCGCTGCTCTTGCTACAAACTCGGCAGTCTCTCCAAGAGAGTCTGACACAATGTAGATAATAGGCTTTTCTCCAGAAATAGCAGTCCCCTCCTATCCTAAGCTTCTGCTAGCTCTACTAAAAGCTTAGTAAGATTTGTTTTACACAGTCTACCTACTACCTGATAGACATTTTTACCGTCCTCAATTAAGTGTTTTATTACTGGCAATGCATCAATTTCGTGGTCCACAAGCTTTTTGGCAGCATTATAAATAGATTCCTCTGGGGTTACTGTAACTACATTGGGCATTCTAGTCATCATGACACTAACCGGAACTTTATGGAGATCCATCTGGCCAAGAGTTATTTTTAGCAGGTCCTTTCTAGATAATACTCCTTCAAGGTTTCCCGTTTCTCCTACTACTATTAGAGTGTCTACATCCTCCATAAATATCATCACAATAGCATCATAAAGCATGGTATTGTCTCTTACAACCACAGGTACCGATTGAAAGCTTTTAACCAGATATTCCTTCAATACCTTCCCTACGCTTTGACTAGCTTTCCCTTGGTAGTAATAACCTACTCTTGGTCTAGCATCTAATATTCCAGTCATAGTTAATATTGCTAGATCTGGGCGCAGAGTTGCCCTTGTTAAGTTTAAGGCCTGTGCAATTTGATCTCCAGTGATGGGCCCTTCTTCCTTCACCATTTCTACGATTTTTTGTTGCCTTGATGAAAGTTGAATTATCTCCACCACCCTTTCAATTGTGACATACTATTTAGTGTTTTTGCAACATATATTATATACTATATAAAAAGGGTTTTTCCTTCTTTCTGTTGATAATATTTTTTTAATGGTTAATCTACCACTATTTTCGTTAAATCTACTTGTTCTTTAACGAAATCTGTTATACTATTTAGCAGTGCCAACCTATTATTTTTCACCTGCTCATCCTCAACCATTACCATTATATCGTTGAAAAATCTATCGATAGGCTGTTGCAGCTTTGACAAGGAAACTAGTGCTTCCGCAAATTGCTTATCTGCCACCTGTTGGCCAACCTGTTCCTTAACTTGGTTAAAGGCCTTAAACAATTCAATTTCCGCAGGTTCCGTAAAGGCTTCCCCTTGTACCTGTCCCCCAGGGTTTTTCTTTACTATATTGCTAGCTCGATTAAACCCTATTAACAGGCTTGCAAATTCTGGATTATTTCTGGAGTCTGTCAATGCCTTGGCCCAGTTAGCTATGTCCGTTACATTTGACTTTTTAGTAGCCAAAACTGCATCAATCACATCATAGCGATGTCCTTCCTCACCAAGAATATTCTTCATCCGCTGGAAAAAGAATTCTGTCACTTCCGCTACTAGCTCTTGTTTTACCATCTTGGGGCTAATATCCTGAGCCAGCCTATCATAAGCAGCTGATAATAGCTCTTCAATAGTAACTTGCACCTCTCTATCCAAGAGCATATTGCAGATTGCCAGAGCTTGGCGTCTTAGGGCATATGGATCCTGAGAGCCGGTAGGTCGAATGCCAACAGCAAAGCAACCTACGATAGTATCCAGCTTGTCTGCCATGCTTACAAGCCAGCCAGGGACTTCTGTTGGCAGCTGATCTCCGGCGAATTTAGGCAGATAATGCTCCCTAATACCTGTGCAAATAGCCTCTGGCTCCCCATGAACCCTAGCATAATATGCTCCCATGATACCTTGAAGCTCAGGAAATTCATAAACCATATTGGTAACCAAGTCTGCTTTAGCAAGCTTAGCCACTCGAAGGGCTTGCTCCTGTTCCACCTCACTGACACCTATTTCCTTGGCCAAATAATCGGTAATGTCAATTATACGCTTTACCTTAGCCATGATGGTGCCTAGCTCCTCTTGGAAGGTAATCTGCTCGAGCTTTGGCAGCAATTGCTCTAAGCTGTTTTTGATATCCTCTTGATAGAAAAAGCGAGCATCCGCCAGTCTTGCTTCCAGCACCTTTTCATTACCTTTGCTGACAACGTCCAAATGTTCTTTATTGCCATTTCTCACCGTAATAAATTTATTTAACAGCTTGCCCTCTTTATTAAAAACAGGGAAATACCTTTGATGCTCCCGCATTGGGGTAATTAATACTTCCTTCGGCAGCTCTAAATATTCCGCCACGAATTTTCCGCTTAAAGCAGTTGGATACTCTACTAAGTAGGTTACCTCCTCTAACAGCTCTTCATCCTGCTCAACTTGTCCACCCTCAGCCTTAGCCAAATCAAGAATCTGCTGCCAGATTAACGCTCTTCTCTCTGTCTGCTCCGCTATTACAAAACCCTTTTTCAAGGTTTCTAGGTAGTCCTTAGGTTCATTGATACTTAATGGCTCTTTAACTAAAAAGCGATGGCCATAGGTGTAACGGTCCGTTTTAATGTTTGTAATTTCAAAGTCTACTATTTCCTGCCCAAAAAGGGCAACTAGCCATCTAATAGGCCGCACAAATCTTAAGTCAAATTCACCCCAACGCATTGATTTTGGGAAGGTAAGACTGGTAATCAGCTTTGGCAACAGCTGAGGCAGTATCTCCGAAGTATGTTTACCTTTCTCTTTTTTTAAGGCAAATAGGTATTCTACTCCGTTAAGTTCCTTAATAAATATATCCTCCGGCTCTATCCCCTGGCCCCTGGCAAAGCCTAAGG
>JAWSUQ010000194.1:0-5949 GCA_033549265.1 Bacillota bacterium | reverse complement strand
AGCTCCCATTGGGCCAGCTTCCAATGAGGGGCCCAGCCTGTAACTACAATCCAATTTTTAGCATCAATTGCTTTGCTTAATTTGTCAATCATAGACTGACTATTGCCAGTAACTACTTCAAACTGCAGTCCATAATCCTTTAAAGCCTGATATGCTTTTTGGGTTACTCCTGCTCTAGGCTCAATAGCAATTATCTTACTATTAAATTTTTCCCTTGCTTTATTTAACTCTTGAATGGAGCTTATAGTTACATATTTAGGAACAACTAAACCGATTTTAGCATCTGTAAGGTTAGTGTTGGCTGCCTCTAAATGCTGGCTGTATTTTTCAAAATATTGATTATGGGAGTTCCAACAAGAGACTGTACCATCTAAATATCCTTTGGAGATGGAATTGTACATTTCTTCAAGGGCTAGTGTATCTACAGGAACTAAATTTAAATCTTCTCCGGCAACTTTTTTGTAGATAGCTTTGACTAGATAACTGCTAGCGATTTCAGAATCCCATGGTAAATATGCTAATGTGGTCAATTTGAATTTTCTCAAATAACCTTGTAGGTTATTTACTAAGCTATTCAAATTAGAGGTAGCTAGTGTAATCTGGCTAATGGATGCAGCCTGTTCTTCTACCGAAGCACTAAGCTCTTCTGTAGCGGCGGCCGATTGTTCTGTAATACTTGCTATATTTGTCATTAGCGTATTTGTTTCACTAGCGTTGCTAGTTAAAATTTTAATTGCATCTGAAATGCTTCCAACCTCAATTGCTAAACGGTCCATTCCTGTAGAAATATTTTCAAATACCTTATTGACACTGATGACAACTTGTTTTTGGGTATTAATGGCTTCGTTTGTCTCAGCTCCATAAGTAGCTACCTCTTGCATTTCCTGGATAACATCACTAAGCAAGATTCTGGTTTCTGCTGCTGATGCAGCCGATTCCTCTGCTAGTTTACGAACTTCCTCAGCAACCACAGCAAAACCGCGACCTTCAGCTCCAGCCCTAGCTGCTTCGATAGCTGCATTAAGTGCCAGCAGGTTTGTCTGTTGAGCTATTCTTGTTATTGTATTAATTATACTATTGATCTCATTTACTTTGATTTTTAAATCATCAATAGCTTTTCCAACCTGTTGAGACCTTTGCGACGTGATTTCCATTGCTTGTTGTTGTGTGATTATTATTTCTTTACCTTCTATAATGAGCTGTTCTGCTTCATCAGCTACTTTGGTCATTTTCTGCAGATTTTCATTTACCATTGCTACAGTATTATCGGTCTCCTGCATTTTTTGCACAGCATTTTCAGCAGAAGATGCTATTTCGGTACTGCCTGCTGCTAATTCTTCAACAGTGGTAGCTACTTGAGTACTAGTTTGATCAACTTCATCTGTTGCTGTAACTAAGTCTTTAGCAGAAGTAGCTACCGTTTGAGTCATGCCTGAAACATTAGTTATTAGTTCTCTAAGTTTATTTGTAGCTTCATTCAAGTTTTCTGACAATGTTCCAATCTCACCATTAGCTATAACATTAACTTTTTTGGTTAAGTCTCCATTAGAAATATTTCGGGCTAATATATTGAGGTTCTTTATAGGCTTATTAATAATTTTCTCTATAAAGATATAAGTTAAGGCAGAGGTA
This sequence comes from Bacillota bacterium, assembly GCA_033549265.1. GTDB lineage: Bacteria > Bacillota > Desulfitisporia > Desulfitisporales > JAWSUQ01 > JAWSUQ01. The sequence continues at coordinate 4,317 of JAWSUQ010000194.1, read as the reverse complement.
AAAGTGATGGAAAATAAAATTACCCATATTGATTTAGTAAAAAAACTGCCTTGCAAACTATTCATATGGGACCAAGTAAAAATTAAGAGGGAGAGTAACTGAAAAAAAGCAAAAGCAAAAACAATTGATAACTTTGAGCGAATAAAAGAAAACAAATAAATCCTCTCCTTTGGTATTTTCAAATTAATAAAAAAAAAGTTATTTTCATAATATTAGACATTTTTCATGTTTTTCCTTTTAATTCGAAAAAAATACAAAAAAACCTTGTTAATTTAATTAACAAGGTTAATCGATTCATTTTTTTTGATTAAATTTGAGATTAAATTTCTTGCGCAAAAACTGGATTTTTAGGGCCTGGGGATAATGTCACATATATTGAGAGATTTTCATCGCCATTATTTAGTAAACTTAACATCTCTTTTTCCTGACAGACTAAACCTTGTCCAGCAGAAAGTTGAGTTGTATGACCATCCACAGTAAATTCACCGCTACCCTGTAAAATTTGCAGGATTGTTACCATACCAGGATGACTGTGGGTTGGCAAGGTTTGCCCGGGTTTGAAATTGAGTACAAATACTAATATACTATCATCACTGTATATTACTTTTTTAGTTAAGGACTTATCGGAAAATATTTTTTTATCGTCTAAATTAAAGGTCTGCAATTTTATTCCTCCATTCAAAAATTAATAGTATTATTATGTTATTATTTCCGTTCAGCAAGATATTACACCTCTTTTTTTAATATAGTTGTAAAAATAGGTTTGTTTAGATATACTCTAATTTTATAGGTTTCTATTTTTAACGAATGTCCAAGGCATGATAAAGGAATAATATTTAATGAATCATAGAAGGAAGGGGTACTGCGATGACAACTAAAGAGTATCACAAACCACCTAAAGAAGAGCTGAAAAAGAAGCTAACAGGTATTCAATATCATGTAACGCAAGAAAATGGAACAGAGAGACCTTTTGATAATGATTATTGGGATAATAAAACAGCGGGTCTTTATGTGGACATTATCACTGGGCAGCCGCTATTTACTTCCATTGATAAATACGACTCTGGCTGTGGCTGGCCGAGTTTTACCAAACCACTAAATAGGGACACTGTTAGAGAAAAGGCAGATTTCAGTCACAATATGCATAGAATTGAGGTCAGAAGTGAACAGGGGGATTCCCATTTGGGGCATGTCTTTACAGATGGGCCTAAGGATAAAGGTGGCCTTAGGTACTGTATTAATAGTGCTGCCTTAAGGTTTGTTCCTGTAGAAGAACTAGAGAAAGAAGGTTATGGAGAATATAGAGTTTTGTTTAAGGCTTCAACAACATAATTGAAGGTAGAAGCCTTAAACATAACAGTTACTGCCTTAATGCTATGGAGCAACTTTTTCAGCCTTAAGTAGATACTGATGAAAGAAATATTCACCTATGGCAATAAAGGTAAGAAAGATAATTAAAGATGTAGCGCTTACAACGAAAGTGGGAAGTATAAGTGCCATAATATAAGCTACTATTGCTCCCATGCCACCGTCTCCTATTGAGGCAACAATATTTCCAAACTTAGGAAGAACAATTAAATCACCTGCGATATAATTGACAGCAGTTGCTATGATACTTAACAATACAATCTGACCAAAAGCGTTTCCGTCAATCAATCTGAAGGCAATCCACGCAAATGCAAAAGTCATTATGAATTTTATTAGTAAAGCAGTTGAAGTTTTACTCATCATGATTCACCTCCTTTTGATTTAGTATTGTTATTATTAAGCTCTAATATTCAATATTTCCAAAAAATGAAATTTTGATCTTATTTGGTTGTTAAAGATGTATAGATAGGTTTAAATTATGAAAACAAATGACATATCTGCTTTGCCAAAGGGGGATGCCCAAGTGGAAAAGGAAATTGAGTATGCTACCTTTCCAGAAATGTTTTCCAAGGAAGTTTAATATACAACCATTTTAAAAACCATGTAAACCATAAAAGGCCAGTCTCTCAAAGGGTAGAGAGATTGGCCTTTTGATATTAATCAGTATAGTAATGTAGTTATGTTTTATTCCACAGGCTTCAGTTTAGCGGTAAAATGTCTGAGAATAGATGGCTCGTAGATGAAATCCAGCCCTTTGATACTGTGAGCCCTTGCTTTTATAGCAATTAAAGCATCCGCTACAACATCCATATGATTGTCAGTATAAGTCCTTCTAGGAATAGTAAGTCTTAACAGTTCTAGAGGAGAGTGGCATTGCTCACCAGTTTCTGGATCACGACCTAATAAGAAGGAACCAATCTCAACCCCTCTCACTCCTGCTTCTAAATAAAGCTCATTTGCTAGGGCTTGGGCTGGGAACTGATGAGCAGGAATATGGGGCAGCATTTTTTTGGCGTCTACAAAAACCGCATGTCCTCCGGTAGGTGATTGGATGGGTACGCCACCATCACAAAGCCGTTTGCCTAGGTATTCTACTTGACCTATCCGATAGGAAAGATAAGCTTCATCTACCCCTTCCCGTAAACCTCGGGCTAATGCTTCCATATCTCTTCCCGCTAATCCGCCGTAGGTAGGAAAACCCTCTAAGGGGACTACCATAGACCTTGCTTGATTATACAAAGTTTCATCGTCTTTTATGCCTAAGATTCCACCCATGTTTACCAAAGCATCCTTCTTGGCGCTCATGGTAAAACCTTCACCGTAGGAGAATATTTCCTTAACAATAGCGATAATGCTCTTATCCTGATAACCTTTTTCTCTTTGCTTAATGAAATAAGCATTTTCTGCAAATCGTGCAGCATCAAAGAAAACTCTGACGCCGTATTTACTTGCCATAGTGCTAACTGCTTTGATGTTTTCCATGGAAACCGGCTGACCGCCAGTGCTATTACAGGTGATAGTAATTAGAATAAAACCAATATTTTCGCTGCCCTGTTGCTGAATAAATGCTTCCATCTGCTCTACATCAAAATTTCCTTTAAAGTCATATGGCGTTGTGGTATCAAAGGCCTTTTCTGTAACAAAATTAATTGCTTTGCCCCCCGCTAGCTCAATATGGGCTTTAGTGGTATCGAAATGCATATTTCCTAAAATATATTGACCCTTTTTGATCAGAAGAGGGAATAGTACCTGTTCTGCACCTCTACCCTGATGAGTAGGGATGGTGTAGTCGTACCCAATTACCTCCTTTACCGATTGAACTAGATTGTAATAGTTTTTGCTGCCGGCATAGGATTCATCTCCTAGCATCAAGCCAGCCCACTGGTTGTCACTCATGGCACCAGTGCCGCTATCGGTTAAAAGATCGATGTATACGTCTTCTGATTTAAGGGAAAAGGGATTATATCCTGCGTCCTTTAATGCTTTCTCTCTTTCGTTTCTGGGTATCAGCCTGATAGGCTCTACCATTTTTATACGAAAAGGCTCAGCATTTCTCATTTTGTTCACACTCCTCATATTATGTATGAATTCTATGCCTGATGATAGGAGCAAGAATGATGCCAACGGCTGAGGCTAAAAGTAAATAATAGCTAGAGCCCTTATCGTATAAGGGTTTGCAAATCTAATGAAATAATCTGCAGAGGATGAAACTTAGGAAAAATAGTGAAAAACAATCAAAGTTGTATCAGATTTATACAGCGATAATAAGGCAAGTCTGAAAATGGTCTTATATTGAGACGGTTTTTGGCTTGCTCTGATATAATTTAGAGCTATTCCTCATCAATATGGTATTCCTTCAGCTTTCGATAGAGGGTAGCTCTAGATATATTTAAATGTTTGGCAGCATCAGTTTTAGACTTAAATTCTTTTACAGCCCTTTTTAAAACTTCAGCTTCAATTTCATTTATATTAGGGAACTGCTCAAAGAAAAATTCAATAACTCCAGGCTTTTGCTGCTGGGGATTGACAATATCAGGCAAGTCTTCTAGATTTATAACATTATCTTCATCGTAAACAATTGATACTTCCAAAATATTTTCTAGCTCCCTGATGTTACCTGGATAGTTGTAATTAATTAAGGCTTTTAGTGCTTTTGGGCTAATAGTCACCAGTTTTCCCAGACGGTTACCGATCTTTTCCATAGCGTTTTGAATATAAAGATGAAGGTCCTCTTTCCGGTCCCGTAATGGTGGAAGATGAAGTTGAATAACCTCTAAACGGTAGTACAAATCCTCCCGAAAAGCCTGTTGTTTTACTAGCTGCTTCAGGTCTTTATTAGTAGCGGCCATTACTCGCACATCAATTTGCTTAAGCCTAGTGCCACCTACGGGCATAATCTCTCTATTTTGTAATACCCTCAGAAGCTTAGCCTGAAGCAGGAGGCTCATA
>JAWSUQ010000193.1:0-5957 GCA_033549265.1 Bacillota bacterium | reverse complement strand
GGTAGGAGGTACAGAATAATGAAGCATATATTAGCAGTATTGGTAGAAAATCATGCTGGTGTATTAACAAGAGTAGCTGGATTATTTGCCCGTCGGGGCTACAATATAGACAGTTTGGCAGTAGGTCCAACTGAAAATCCAGAGATTTCCCGGATGACTATTGTGGTTGAGGGAGATGCAGAAGTAATAGAGCAGGTAACAAAGCAGTTAAATAAACTAATTGATGTAATTAAAATTAGCGATGTAACAGAAGAAGAGTATGTAGGCAGAGAGCTTGTACTAATAAAGGTAACTGCAGAGCCTCAGGTGAGGGCAGAGATTATGCAGATTGTAGATATTTTTAGAGCACGAATAGTTGATATCGGAAGAAATACATTAATTATTGAGGCTACTGGAGACGAGGATAAAGTAAACGCCATTGAACAATCCTTAAGACCATTTGGTATAAAGGAACTGGTACGAACCGGAAAGATAGCTATGGTTCGGGGCAGCAAAGTTAAAGAATAGTATAACGACAGGGTGGTGACTAGCTATGATAACAGGCTCAAGAGCATTAATTGAGGCTTTGATAAAAGAAGGGGTAACAAAGGTTTTTGGGTACCCAGGTGGTGCAGTTTTAACAATTTATGATGAACTACAGCAACAGTCAGAAATAGATCATGTGCTAGTGAGAAACGAGCAATGCGCAGTACATGCCGCCAGTGGTTATGCCAGAGTAACTGATACCGCTGGAGTATGTTTAGCTACCTCTGGCCCTGGAGCTACTAACTTAGTTACAGGACTGGCAACTGCATATATGGATTCTATCCCGCTAGTGGCCATCACTGGTCAAGTTTCGACCTCCATGATTGGTACTGACGCCTTTCAGGAGGTTGATATTACCGGAATCACGATGCCTATGACAAAGCATAATTATCTTGTGAAAAAGGCGTCAGATATCCCGAGGATAGTTAAAGAAGCATTTCATATTGCTAAAACAGGTAGACCTGGTCCAGTACTAATTGACATACCTAAAAATATTTCTGATACTCTAATTGAATTTGAATATCCTGAAACTGTTAATCTGCGCGGCTATAAACCAACCTATAATGGGCATCCATCACAAATTAAATCCTTAGCTCGCTGGATTCAAGAGAGCGAAAAACCGATGCTATATGTTGGTGGTGGAGTGATAAGCAGTAATGCTACCAAGGAGCTAATGGAATTAGCTGAGCTTATTCAAGCTCCAGTTACTACTACTCTAATGGGGCTAGGGGGATTTCCCAGTTCCCATCCTCAAAACGTGGGGATGCTAGGGATGCATGGATTGCCAAGTGCTAACTTAGCTGTTTCAAATTGTGATTTATTAATTGGAGTCGGTGTTCGGTTTGATGACCGGGTTACAGGGGTGATAAATAAATTTGCACCTAACGCCAGGATAGTCCATTTAGATATTGATCCAGCGGAAATAGGAAAAAATGTGCGAGTTGACCTGCCCATAGTTGGTGATATCAAAAACATCCTACAGCAGACTCTTAAATATGTAACGAAAAAAGAAAATCCTCAATGGATAGAGCAAATCATGATATGGAAAAAGCAAAGTCAGTTAAACGTTACTAAGGGTGAACAGGTTAAACCCCAAGAAATTCTAGCAGCATTAAGTGAGCTTACTAAAGGCAAGGCTATTGTAGCTTCCGATGTAGGTCAGCATCAAATGTGGACTGCTCAACTTTATAAATTTGAAAAGGCTAAAAGTTTCTTGACTACTGGTGGATTAGGTACCATGGGCTACGGTTTTCCAGCAGCCATCGGGGCTCAAATAGGTAAGCCTGAGGAAACGGTAATCTCCATAACCGGAGATGGCTCCTTTCAAATGAACATGACTGAGCTAGGAACAGCGGTGGAGCAAAATCTACCTATAAAAATAATTGTACTTAATAATAGCAGTTTAGGACTAGTAAAGCAGCTGCAGCATTTTTACTGTGGCCAAAGACATACTGCCATTAAGTTTAGTGGCAACCCTGATTTCACAAAGCTAGCAGAATGCTATGAGAATACAGTAGGGTTAACAATTAGAACCCATGAAGATATTGAGCCAGTATTGCGCGAGGCCCTTTCTAACGGAAAATTAACTATAGTAAATTGTCATGTAACTAATGAAGAACTCGTTTATCCAATGGTATTATCAGGAGCTGGACTAGAAGAGATGGTTTTATGCCCAGAAAGAAAGGAGTGCGATGAGCATGAGTAAAATTCATATTTTCGATACAACCTTACGGGATGGTGAGCAATCACCTGGCGTGAGCTTAAATATTCAAGAAAAATTAGCTATAGCTACTCAGTTGGCAAAGTTGAATGTAGATGTAATTGAAGCTGGTTTCCCTATAGCTTCCCCTGGAGACTTTGAAGGTGTTAAGGCTATTGCACAACAGATTAAGGGGCCTACTATAGCTGCTTTGGCTAGAACAGGGCAAGCTGATATAGACAGAGCCTGGGAGGCAATCAAATACAGCGACAAGCCTCGCATTCATACCTTCATTGCTTCCTCTGACATTCATTTGCAGCATAAGCTGCGCAAAACGAGAGAAGAAGTGCTGAAGCTTTCGGTAGATGCGGTAAAATATGCTAAGGCTTATACACCAGATGTAGAATTTTCTGCAGAGGATGCCTTCAGAAGTGATATGGCATACCTATGCCAGCTGTTTAAGGCGGTGATTGAAGCTGGAGCCACTGTCATTAACGTACCTGATACGGTAGGCTATGCCACTCCTTGGGAGTTTGGCCAGTTTGTTGCTGAGATAAAAAATAGAGTTCCTAACATAGAAAAAGCAATCTTAAGCGTTCACTGTCATAATGATTTAGGGCTGGCGGTGGCTAATTCACTGGCAGCAGTGAGAAACGGTGCCCAGCAGGTGGAGTGTACTATAAACGGAATTGGGGAACGAGCCGGAAACTCTTCCCTAGAAGAGATAGTCATGGCCCTATATACAAGACAGGACTTCTTTGACTTTGATACAGAAATCAACACTAGAGAGATTTATCGTACCAGCAAGCTAGTGCGAAATCTATCAGGGATGCAAGTTCAGCCTAACAAAGCAGTAGTTGGCAAAAATGCCTTTGCCCACGAGTCAGGTATTCACCAGGATGGAGTATTAAAGGAACGAACTACTTACGAAATTATGAACCCAGAGTTGATTGGCTTAGTACAAGACAATATTGTATTAGGGAAGCATTCAGGGCGCCATGCCTTTAAGGTGAGGCTAGAGCAATTGGGTTATGTATTGTCAGATGAAGACCTAATCAAAGCTTTTAATCGATTTAAAGACTTAGCTGATAAGAAAAAAGAAATTAGTGACAAGGACTTAGAGGCAATTGTTGAAGATGAGATTAAGAGTATTCCAGAGAAATATCGCCTAGAGTACCTGCATATTTCTACTGGTACCAGAGTAACGCCTACTGCTACAGTAGGGCTATGGATTGGCGACAATAAGGTGGAGGAAGCTGCCTGCGGAGAAGGTGGACCAATTGATGCATCCTTTAGAGCTTTAGATAAAGCTACTGGCTTAAAGCCCTCACTAGCAAATTTCGCCCTTAATGCAATTACCGGTGGCAGAGATGCTATGGGGGAAGTGACAGTAAAGCTTGAGTATCAGGAGCAGCTGTTTATCGGTCGAGGCATCAGTACAGATATTATTGAAGCCGGCGCCAAGGCTTATGTAAATGCATTAAATAAGCTGGCTTTTGAAATAGGGGAAGAAGCTGTTAAAGAATAAAGATCGGAAATCAATAGGTAATAAATGATGCAACAAAAGGTTTAGTTATAACGTTCATTAAAAAGCTTGACACATACTATATGAAATATTTTAAGGAGGAGAAAAGGCCAATGGGAATGACAATTACGGAAAAAATCCTGGCAGCACACGCTGGCAAAGATAAAGTAGAGCCCGGTGAACTGATTAATGCCAAGCTAGATGCAGTATTGGGCAATGACATTACTGCTCCAGTAGCTATTAAAGAATTTGAAAAGCTAGGGATTAACAAGGTATTTGACAAGGACAAAATAATGCTGGTACCTGACCACTTTACCCCAAATAAGGATATTAAATCAGCAGAGCAGGCTAAAAGCTTACGAGAATTTGCCCGTAAGTATGAAATAACTAATTACTTTGAGGTAGGGCAAATGGGCATCGAACACTGTCTGCTACCAGAAGCCGGATTAGTGCTTCCGGGAGATGTGATTATTGGGGCAGATTCCCACACCTGTACCTATGGCGCATTAGGTGCTTTTGCCACTGGAGTAGGTAGTACTGATATGGCTGCAGGAATGGCTACAGGGGAAGCTTGGTTTAAGGTGCCGGAGTCAATTAAGTTTGAATTTCATGGCGATAAACTAAAACCATGGGTAAGTGGTAAAGATCTAATTCTATATACTATAGGCAAAATAGGGGTTGACGGAGCCCTATATCGCTCGATGGAATTCACCGGCAATATAATTAAAGGTCTCTCTATGGACAGCCGGCTTACTATGGCTAATATGGCTATAGAAGCAGGTGGAAAAAACGGTATTATCGAGCCAGACGAAATCACCTTAGCTTACGTTAAGGAACGGGCTAAAAGGCCATATCAGGTATACCAGAGTGATGCTGACGCTAACTATGTGGAAGTATATAAATTCGATGTGGCTGATATCGAGCCGCAAGTTGCATTTCCTCATTTGCCAGAAAACACTAGACCAGTAAGTGAAGCTGGTCATGTTAAAATTGACCAGGTAGTGATTGGCTCCTGTACTAATGGCCGGATGGAGGATTTGAGAGTAGCTGCTGAAATTCTAAAAGGGAAAAAGGTCAATCGAGATCTGAGACTAATTGTAATTCCTGGTACCCAAAAGATTTATCTTCAGGCTATTAAAGAAGGCTTAGTAGATATATTTGTCAATGCAGGAGCAGCCTTCAGTACTCCGACCTGTGGTCCTTGCTTAGGGGGGCATATGGGTATTTTGGCAAAAGGGGAGCGGGGCTTAGCTACTACTAATAGAAACTTTGTAGGTAGAATGGGATCCCCTGAAAGTGAAGTATACCTGTCAAATCCAGCAGTAGCTGCAGCTTCAGCGATAGCTGGGTACATTGTTAGTCCAGAGGAGGTATTATCGTAATGGAATTTAAAGGTAAGGTATGGAAGTTTGGTGCAGATATTGATACAGATGCTATTATTCCAGCTAGATATTTAAATACCTCAGACCCAGCAGAGCTAGCAAAGCATTGCATGGAAGATGCTGACCCTGATTTCCCTAACAAAGTAAAGGCAGGGGATATTATTGTAGCTGACAAAAATTTTGGCTGCGGCAGTTCCCGGGAACATGCCCCTATAGCCATTAAAGAGGCAGGAGTTTCCTGCGTTATCGCTAAGAGTTTTGCTAGAATATTTTATCGCAATTCCTTTAACATTGGCTTACCTATTTTTGAGTCAGTTGAGGCCTCAGAGGGAATTGATGAAGGTGATGAAATAAAAGTAGATGCCGGTACTGGAACTATTCATAACCTAACAAAAAACGAATCTTACCAGGCTACTTCTGTACCTGAGTTCATGCAGGAGTTATTAGATGCTGGTGGGCTGATGAAGTATGTGGAAAAGAAGGTGAAGAAATAAATGAACTATCAAGTAGCAGTCCTGGCTGGAGACGGAATCGGACCAGAGATAGTAGCAGAGGCAGTCAAGGTATTAAAGATAGTAGGAGAAAAAAAGGGGGTTAGCTTTAAGTTCACCGAAGGATTAATTGGCGGAGCAGCTTATGATGCTGTAGGACATCCGCTGCCAGAGGAGACAGTAGCCCTTTGTGAAAATAGCGATGCTATTTTATTAGGAGCCATTGGTGGTCCCAAGTGGGATACTCTTCCTGAACACCTGCGCCTTGAAAAAGCGGCACTGCTAGCTATTAGAAAAAAGCTAGGCTTATATGCTAACATTAGACCAGCTAAACT
>JAWSUQ010000192.1:0-5965 GCA_033549265.1 Bacillota bacterium | reverse complement strand
GATGCGGCGTGTTTGCTGAGTCTGATATGATTCACAAGCAGCAAATGGGGCATAATACGGAAGATATTATTGCTGGTCTGTGTGAAGCCCTAGTTCGAAATTATCTGAATAATGTTGGGAAAGGCAAGGAAATATTGGAGCCGATTGTATTTCAAGGAGGGGTTGCTGCAAATAAAGGGATAAAAAAAGCTTTTGAAAAGGCCTTGAAAAAGGAAGTAATTATACCTAATTACTTTAATGTAATGGGAGCTATTGGAGTGGCACTATTAGCAAAACAAGCTACTAAAAATGGTAATACAAAGTTTAAGGGTTTTAATGTAACTGAATTGAATTATAAGGCTAGCAGTTTTGAATGCTCGGGATGTCCTAATTTATGTGAAGTAATTAATATAAATGTTGATAATAAACTATTAGCTCGTTGGGGGGACAGATGCGGAAAATGGGAATTATCAGGATAGTATAATATGTCAAATATCCGGCAATAATAATATACTAAAAAAGATTGTCGGGTGAAGTCTGATGAAAATAACTTTTCCTCACATGGGAAAGCTTGTAATACCATTAGAGGCTATATTTTCAAATTTAAAAATTACTGTGGTTCCTCCACCAGCTACTACTAAAGAAACTATAAAAAAGGGGGCTTTATATGCCCCAGAGCAAATTTGTCTCCCTTTTAAGATCAACCTTGGTAACTTAATAGAAGCTTATGACCACGGTGCTGATACTATGATTATGTTAGGTGGGTGTGGTCCATGCAGATTTGGATATTATGGGACCTTGCTAAATGAAATATTAACAGATCTTGGAATTAACTATACCTTTTTTAACTTGGACCAGAATTTATTTGCTAAGATTAATAGTATTCGTAAACAACTGGATTTGAGCTGGATTGATATCTATAGGGCCGTTAATTTTGGATGGGAAAAATTGTTGCTCATTGAGCAGTTAGAGGACATAAGCGTTACCTATAGCTCCCGTTTTATTGATTTAGAAAAGAGCAAGTTTGATAATCAGATAAAAAAGTATTTAGAGCAGGTAGAAAAGGCTGGAGATAAAACTCAGTTAGAAGAGATAAAAATAAATATAAATAAATTTCAGCAGGATTGTTATAGTAGTCCCCTAACCAATAGGTATCCAATAAAAATTGCCTTGGTAGGAGATATTTATACATTACTTGAGCCCCAATCAAATTTTTTTATTGAAAGAGAACTAGTCAAAAGAAACGTTACTGTACTGAAGACAATTAAAATATCCGATTGGCTTAAAACCTCATTAGTAGGGTTTGAGAGAAGCAAAGAGGGCAAGGAGCTATTAAAATTGTCTAAGGCCTATTTGCAAAATACAGTGGGTGGACATGGCTTACATACTATTGGAAATAGCATTAAGCTTACAACTCAAGTTGACGGAGTTATTCAAGTGATGCCATTTACCTGCACTCCTGAAATAGTGGCCCAAAGTATCTTACCTAATATTGCTAAGGATTATAAACTGCCTATACTGACTTTGATTTTTGATGAGCATTCAAGTGATATTGCTATTTTGACAAGAATAGAAGCATTTATTGATTTACTAGAGCGGAGGAAACGAATTAGTTGACACAATATTCATATAAGAATATAATATATAAAAATAATTAAAAGTAGGTGGCTTTTTTGACACTATCTATAGAAGATGTTTGTGAAAAACTACATGAGCATGATTACAAGATAACTCCTCAGCGCAGAATCATATTAAAGGTTTTCTTAGATAACCTAGAGCATCATTTAAGTGCTGAAGAAATATATAATATTGTTAAAGAAACTCATCCCGAAATTGGATTAGCTACAGTTTATCGTACCCTGGACTTATTGGCAGAGCTAGAGGTCTTACAGAGGGTCAATTTTGGAGATGGTAGGAGTAGATACGAATTTTCAGATAGAGAAGTACATCATCACCATCATTTAATATGTTTAGGATGTGGTGAAGTAACGGAGTTTGATGATGATAAGCTAGAAGTATTAGAAAAAACAATTTCTGAAAAAAGCAGTTTTAAGATAGTTGATCATCAATTGAAATTTTATGGATATTGTAATAAGTGTCAAAAGTAAAGGCTGTCGGCTGACAGCCTTTTTTTATGGAAACTATTCCGACAAAAAAATGAATAATAATAAAGGTAATTTTTTATTAAAATGCAGGGAAATCTAAACTTAATAGCGAAAATTGTACTTTTCTGGCGTTTTATAATATTGAGGAGGTTTTGGGTATTGTACTACTTAAAAGTTAATGATCACTTTGATGCAGCTCATTTTCTTAGAAACTATCAAGGTAAGTGTGCTAATGTTCATGGACATACCTGGCAGGTTCAAGCTGTGGTAAAAGGGACTAAACTAAATAAGCAAGGACTATTAATTGATTTTGGTATTTTAAAAAAACTCTTAGCCATAGTTGTTGAGCAGCTTGACCATAAATTAATAAATGATGTTAAAGGCTTTTCAGAAAACGAAATGAACCCAACAGCAGAAAATATAGCTTGCTTTATCTTTAATCAGCTAAGAGATAAGCTCCCTGAAGAAATAACACTTTCATCAATAGAGGTTTGGGAATCTCCTAAGTCTAGTGCTATTTATAGTCAAGAATAGTTCAATCCAAGATAAAAGGGGTTGATTTTACTGGAAACTAGCTTTAATTTAATTGAAATGTTTTCATCAGTGCAAGGAGAAGGACCATTCATCGGTTTTAGACAAATATTTATTCGTTTCAGTAGATGTAACTTAAATTGCATCTATTGTGATACACCTAATAACCAAAATAATTTGTTTTGTGTAATAGAACAAAACCCTGGGTATAAAGATTTTAAAAAAGAACCAAACCCTATTTCGATGGACAAAATTATTGATTCAATAAGGGCATGGAATCCTAAAATTCATCATTCTGTTAGTTTTACAGGTGGAGAGCCTTTATTAGAAGACCCTTTAAGTTTAGTGAAATTAATGAAAGAAATAAAGTCCTTACAATTAAAGGTATTCTTAGAAACCAATGGTACATTGCCAGAGCGATTTCAGGAATTAGCGGAAGCAGTAGATATAGTAAGTATGGATATTAAATTACCAAGTTCAGTAGAAAAAGATTATACTAATGAGCATTATAATTTTATTAAGGCTGCACAAAAAAAAGAATTATATCTTAAAATTGTTATAACTAAAGCAACTATGATTGACGAGTTACAAAAGTACATAGAATTAATAGCTTCAGTAAATAGAGATATTCCTTTAATCCTACAGCCAGCAACACAGCATAATGACGCTTATCCACCATCGTCTGATAAATTACTATACTTTCAAGAAATCGCTCAAGGAATACTTAACAGTGTAAGAATTATTCCCCAAGCTCATAAAATGATGAATCAACTATAACTAATGGAGGTATCAAAATGAACACAAAGCAGATTGAAGAAGGGGTACGATTAATTTTGGAAGCAATTGGTGAAGACCCTAACCGAGAAGGATTAGTAGATACACCGAAGAGAGTAGCTAGAATGTACGAAGAAATTTTTTGTGGTCTGAATCAGGATCCTAGTCAGCATTTAGAAATAGTATTTACTGAAGAGCATGAAGAAATGGTTTTAGTCAAGGATATTCCTATTTATTCTATGTGTGAGCATCACCTGTTGCCCTTTTATGGAAAAGCTCATATCGCTTATATTCCAAAGAAAGGAAAAATTACGGGCTTAAGCAAACTAGCAAGAGTAGTTGAAGGATTTGCTAAGCGTCCCCAATTACAGGAAAGATTGACTTCTCAGATAGCTGATGCAGTCATGAAAGCCTTAGATCCAAGGGGGGTTATTGCAGTAATAGAGGCAGAGCATATGTGTATGACAATGAGAGGGGTAAAAAAGCCGGGTTCAGCTACTTTAACCTCAGCAGTGAGAGGAATTTTTAAGACTAATGAAGCCACTAGAGCAGAAGCCTTTTCTTTAATAAGAGAAAATAATAGATAGGATGGTGTTACTTTTAATTATGAAATCTGAGCAGGAAGAAGGGAAGCTTAATCTTATAGCAACGAAAAATTTTGAAGCTAATCTTGAACTCTATAAAATTGTTGACTACTTAAATAAAACGCTAAAGCATAAAAAGCTCATGTTTGGTCTAAGAAAAGATTCAAAGAACAACTCCATGAATATCTCTATTTATGAAATATAATAGAAACTTGGGAGGAATAGAGTTGGAATTACTATATGAGGCGATGTGGATTTTATTGTTTATACTTTTAGGAGGATATACAATTTACTATTTAAATAAAAAAGAAATTTTATAGGAGTTGCTTATGAAGGTTTTATTATCTAATGACGATGGTATAAATGCTTTAGGCTTATATAAGCTTGCCATGGCCTTTAAAGAAAGGGGGCATGATGTAACTATTGTTGCTCCAGATTCTGAAAGGAGTGCAACTGGACATGCCATAACAGTTCATCATCCGCTGCGAGTATTAGAACATAATCTTGATGAAATAAAGGGCTTTGCAATAAGTGGAACACCTGCTGATTGTGTTAAGTTAGCCCTAGATACATTGGTAACAGATGTTGATATAGTATTGGCGGGTATTAATAGAGGCCCTAACCTAGGTACAGATGTACTATATTCCGGAACAGTATCAGCTGCTATTGAAGCTTCCTTAGATGGATATCCAGCAGTAGCTGCAAGCTTAGCTTCTTTTGAAAAGCATCAGTACGACATTTCTGCAGATTTCTTGGTGTATTTAGCAGAGAAATATTTAGAACATAGTTTGCCTCAGGGTACCTTATTAAATGTAAATATACCTAATACTACTTTAGAAAAGATAAAAGGGGTAAAAATAACCAAGTTAGGTGAAAGAAAATATTATAACAATTTTGACAAAAGAACTGATCCGCGAGGAGGGGCATATTACTGGTTAGCTGGCAAAGTCGATGAGTCCAATCCACAACCGGAAACCGATGTTTGGGCTATTTTAAATGGATTCATTTCAATAACTCCACTTCATTTTGATCTAACTAATCATCATTTTCTTCAGGTTTTGGCAGACTGGAAACTAAAAATATAAAAGCGAGTACTATTGAAGCTCCAATGTTGGATTCTTCAGTAGTATCGCTTTTTGAAATTAATTACCATTTAGGGAACGTTCTGCTTCTTTTATCATTACTTTAACAATGGAACCCCCTACTTTTCCACCTATTTTTCCACAATCCCTAGAGCTCATCTCTCCCCAGCCTTTGGTTTTTATTTGTTGATCAAGCCCAAGTTCTTGGGCAATTTCATATTTAAACTGGTCTAAAGTTGATGCAGGAAGAAGCTTTGTCATATTATTACCTCCTTTTTAGTAGTATTAATATTATTTGCAGATGTTAGAAAAAATCTCATGAAAAAGTTAACTATAATTGCAGTAAATAAACAAATTTGAGATATTTTGGGGGAATTTATTATGCTGTTAATATTTAATATTGTTTTGTTTACAGTTATTTTCAACTTTAGCTACATCTCAGATAGAATAAAGGGAAAGAACCCAAAAAAGAGTTTTCAAGAGATGTTTATTTTACCAGTTATGTTAGGTGCAGTTTTGACTATTGCAGATAATTTACGAATATTCTTTATTTATAAACTGCTAATATTTATCATTTTAGGGCTAGTAGTTTATATTGCTTTAAAAAAATATGGTAGACGTTAAAATGGCCAAAATCTTTTTAGCTGTCTAAAAGTAACCACTCTAAAAATAAATAGACCACTTACATAAAATATCCCTGATAGAATTAAATATATTAATAGTTTTAATGTTTCACTTTCTATGCTATTAAATGCTCCTGAGATAAATGTTAGAAATAATATTAATAATATTCCACAAAAAAAGGGCTTTCCAACATATTCTTTTAATTCAAATGAAAGACCAGTAAACTTTGCTATACTTAGCAAATTTAAAACTGATGTAATGAAAAAACTGGCATTTACAGCAATTA
>JAWSUQ010000191.1:0-6006 GCA_033549265.1 Bacillota bacterium | reverse complement strand
AAGGATGGGCTCTAGCAAAGGATGAAGATATTCAACCTCTCGCTGGCCATGCTTACGGGCAATAAAGTCCTCCACCATGCCGCTGCCTAATGGACCGGGACGATAAAGAGCCACCAGAGCTATGATATCCTCAAAATGAGATGGCTTCAGATCTTTGAGGATATTTCTTAAACCACTGCTCTCCAGCTGAAAGACCCCAATAGTATCTCCAGCACTCAAAAGCTCATAGGTTTTGGGGCAATCTAATGGAATCTGATCAATATCTATCATAATATTTTTAGTTTTCCTAATTATATCGAGACAGTTGCCTATTACTGTTAATGTTCGCAAGCCCAGTAGGTCCATTTTCAGGAGCCCAATTTCCTCCACCTGTTCCTTGGCATACTGGGTAACTATTAAACCATCTCCAGTTTTTTGCAGAGGTACATAATTAGTTAATTCTTCCTTGGCAATCACTACTCCTGCTGCATGAGTAGATGCATGCCTGGGCATCCCCTCTAAGGCTCTAGCAGTATCCACCAACTTTCTAATGGTCTCATCGCCTTCAATGGCCTCTTTGAGTTCGCTGTTTATATTTAAAGCTTTTTCAATAGTAATTCCCAGCTCATTAGGAATCATTTTGGCAACTTTATCTACTTCTCCAAGGGGAATATTCATTACTCGCCCTACATCTCTGATGGCTGCTTTAGCTGCCATGGTACCAAAGGTAATTATTTGGGCAACTTTATCGGTCCCATACTTGGCCACCACATAATCTATGACCTCACTACGGCGTTCAAAGCAGAAGTCAATATCAATATCTGGCATGCTTACCCTTTCTGGATTCAAAAAACGTTCAAATAAAAGCTGGTATTTTAAAGGGTCAATATTAGTAATTCCTAAAATATAGGCTACTATACTGCCCGCAGCAGAGCCTCTTCCAGGGCCTACTAAAATCCCCTGATTCCGAGCATAATTGACAAAATCCTGTACTATTAAGAAGTAATCCGAATATCCCATATTCTTAATTACTTCCAATTCAAATTCAAGTCTTTGAATTACCTCTGGGCCAGGGTTGGGATACACTCGATTTATCCAGTCATAACACAGCTTTTTGAGATAACTATCCACATCAAAGCCTGAAGGAATTTCGTAATAAGGCAAGTGAGTTTCATCAAAAGTAAAATCAACCTGACATTTGTCAGCAATCACCAAACTGTTCGCAATAGCCTCTGGATAGTGCCCTAATAATGTACTCATTTCCTGATAAGATTTTAGATAGAATTCCTCTACTTCAAAGCTCATCCGCTTTTCATCACTTAGGGTTTTTCCTGTTTGAATACAAAGCAGCACATCATGATTAACAGCATCTTCCCGTTTAATATAATGAGCATCATTTGTAGCAACTAACGGAATCTTCAGCTTTTGGGAGAGCTTAACCTGGTGATGGATTATTTCCTTTTGTCCTGCCAGACCGTGGTCCTGCAGCTCTAGATAAAAATTCTCTGCTCCAAAAATATCTCGATATTGCACACAGGCCTTTTCAGCCTGCTCCAAGTAATTATTTAAGATATGTTGAGGAATCTCCCCTGCCATACAGCCGCTTAGTGCAATTAGACCTTCACTATACTTTGTTAAAAGCTCCCGATCTACTCTAGGCTTATAGTAAAAGCCTTCAATATATCCCAAAGAAACTAGCCTTAATAAATTCTGGTAGCCAGTCATATTTTTTGCCAAAAGCACGAGATGATAACCGCTGTCATCCCGCTGGGCTTCCTTATCAAAACGGCTTCGAGGCGCCACATATACCTCACAGCCAATAATTGGTTTAATCCCTTCTTTAACACAGGCTTTATAAAAATCTACAGCACCATACATCACACCATGGTCAGTCATAGCTATAGCCGGCATCCCTAAGGTCTTTGCCTGCTTTACCAAATCTTTAATTCGAGCGGCCCCATCCAGTAGGCTATACTCTGTGTGAACATGCAAATGTACAAATTGGCCTTGATGCTTTAGCTGGCTCTCCAAAGTCATTTCTCTTCCTCCTACCTACAGCCTAACTATACTATATTAATTATATCTCAATAAGCTAAAATCCTCTTTTATAGATTGCTTACTAGCAGGCACATTTATTTTAAAAAGATAGCATATATATTGCTAATAAGAACAGATGAAATGGAGGTCAACTAATGGACAGCTTTATCAATAAGCTAATCCTTGTTTTTTTTACTGCCTTAGGAGTTGTAATGGGAGCAGCCCTACTAGCCTCCTTGGCTGCCCTAATAACCCAACAGCCTCCAGTTCGCATCATGATGAAGGTAGCTGGTGAAATAAAGATTTGGGCCATGGTGGCAGCTATTGGAGGTACCTTTACTACCATTGAAATTTTAGAGTCGGGAATATTCGAAGGGAAGCTAGCTGATGCCTTCCACCAAGTACTCTTGATAATAGTAGCTTTTATAGGTGCTCAGGTAGGTCAGTATCTCATAGCAACCTTATCAGGTGCAAAATAGAAAGAGAAATTTGGATAAAGGATTGAGGCTTTCGTGAAATTCTATTTTATTACTAAAAACAGAGCGCGTTTAATTGTATCTTTTCTAATTGGGATGCTGCTGGGGGCCTCTATCGTAACCTGGTGGGTTGGCGCTCGGATAGACTACCTAATGCTACAAAATGAAAAGCTCCAAGCTACTTTAGATAGCAAGGAGACTCAAATCAAAAATTTAGAAGATAACCTAGCTTCTAAACAGCGTTTTGTAGTTAAGGACATTCAGGTAGTAGTAAGCTTTTCGGACGAAAAAGAGGAAGATTCCTTTGTCCAGCTTACTTTAGAGCGAAAGGTCATCGAAATGCTTGACGATCTATGGGGCAAAGAAGTAAATACTCTTGACCCCACTTTAATTTATAATATTGTTCATAACCGTACTGTGGAGGTAGAAAGCATATCATATCATTTAAAGGTAACTAGAGGCCCATTAATTTCTGATAAGGTTTTAATTCACATTGATGCCAGTACCAAAAGTGAAGATGATGATTCTAACTAGTAATTCTCACTGCCAGTAAACCTTTAGCTAAGATTTTATCAGCTTCATGAATTTCTACATCTATCTTACAGCTTTTCTTATCCATATGAATCACTTTTGCCGTGACACTTACTTGAGTTCCCACTGGAATGGGCTCCAATGTATGAAGAGTAAAATTATCTGTAATAGTATCAACTTTATATTTTTTGCGAATCAATATATAGGCAGAGCTATTCATAAGGGTAATTAAGGTGCCGCTGCTGGCGGAGCCAAATTCATTAGACATAAATGGATTAATTTTCCCTTTGATCTCCATTATATTTTCTTCCTCTCGCTCCAGTCGAAAACCACTAAGAATCATATTGTCAACTGTTTCACCAAAATGCGGTTGCTTTTGAATAACTTGGAAAGCTTCAATGATATCCTTTCGGCTAACAACTCCTACCAGTTTGCCCTCATCTAATACTGGTACCATTTCATACCCTTCCCATACCATTATTCGGGAAAGATGTGTAACAGAGGTATGCTTCTCAGTAGTCATTATGTCAGTTGTCATTACATCGATAATCATAGTATCATTATGGCACCCTGCTACATCTACTGCACTAACTATCCCCACCACTTTCATATCCTCATCAACTACTGGAAACCTACTATGCATAGCCTGGTTAGCCAGCTTGTGCCACTCACCTACGGTAGCTAAGTCAGTTAAATACTTAACTTGAGTTACCATAATGTCTTCCACCAAGATTAACTCCCTTTCAATAAGCCTGTCATAGATTGACCTATTGATCATAGAGGTAACTGCAAAGGTATCGTAGGGTGATACTAGTATCGGAAGAGCTTTCTCTTTAGCCAAATTGATAATCATGTTACTAGGAGTAAATCCTCCTGTAATTAAAAGGGCTGCCCCTTTTTCTAAAGCCCTAGCCTGAAGCCTAGGCCGATCCCCCACTATAAATAAGGCTTTTTCTTCCATGTATCGATCTAAGTTCTCTTCTGACATGGCTCCAATTAAAAATTTAGTAGGAGTCCAGTTCAAGTTGTCATGCCCAGCCACTATAATGGCCTCTACAATGTATTCTACTTCTTTAATAGTAACATCCTCGATGCGACGTTCTTCAACCTGGGCTATCCTAATAGTCCCTACCTTAGGAATTGAGCTTACTAAGCCGTCTTTTTCAGCCTCCTTAATAGCTCTATAGGCAGTTCCTTCACTTACGTCCAGTTCTTTAGCCAATAATCGGACAGATACTTTTGAACCTATCTCTAAATTTTCAATGAATTTAAGTATTTGTTGGTGTTTTGTAGTTGACATCTAATGATCCCTCGCATTTTAGTATTACAGTTATTAATAAATCCTAATCTATTATATAATAGATTAGGATTTAAATAAAGTGGGACTTATAAATATTACAAAAAAGCCCCTGATAAGCAGTTCACAATAAAAACCTATCAGGGGCTTTGCCATTAATTAAGTTCTGTTTGGTTTTTTAGCCTTTTAGTCATTAAACCACCAATTCGACCAGATTCTGCTGCACTTAAATTCGCCCAGCCCTCTGTCTTTATCTTGTCTATTAAACCAAGTTCTTCGGCAATCTCTAGCTTTAATTTATCTAATGGATTTTTTATTGCTAACGGATCTTTTTCTTCTTTTTTCTTTTTAGACAACTTTAACACCTCCCGATTAGATAATATACCCAAAAGAGAGAAATTTATCCTATTTTCCAAAGCCATATTGCTGGCGGCGCTTTTCTCGATTATTGCCCTTAGGAACAAGACTGAGCTTCCGTTCTGCAAAGAGCTTCTCAACACCAGTGTAAGGAGTATCTCTATCATCATAGCACTTTTGACACTCATTGCACTTACTAGCCTTGTTTTCAGGTTCAGTATATGCACAGATAACCCCCTCATAATTACGTAAGATTACCTTATCATCTGACTGAGAAATGAGATATTGAGGTCCCACCGGAATTTTTCCGCCACCACCTGGAGCATCTACCACATAAGTAGGGACAGCAAAACCAGAGGTATGCCCCCTCAAGAGCTCAATAATTTCGATGCCTTTTGCTACTGACGTTCTAAAATGATCAATTCCCTGAGATAGGTCACATTGATACAAGTAATAAGGTCGTATCCGCATTTTAACCAGCTTATGTACCAGCTTTTTTATCACATAGGGGCAGTCATTAACACCCTTAAGCAATACAGTTTGATTTCCTAATGGCACTCCGGCATCCGCTAGCTTTCTACAGGCTTCTTTAGCTTCCTCAGTTATTTCTTCTGGATGATTAAAGTGAGTATTAACCCAAACCGGATGATATTTTTTAATGATGTTCACAAGATTATCAGTTATCCGCTGGGGCATAACTACAGGAGTTCTGGTGCCAAATCTAATTACTTCAACGTGTTCAATAGCCCTCAGCTCTTTTAGAATATATTCTATTATATCGTCAGAGATTAATAAGCTGTCACCGCCGGAAATCAACACATCTCGAACGATAGGGTTATTTCTGATGTATTCAATAGCTCCATCTACCTTAGTGGTAGGCATAGCCTTATCTGTTGTCCCTGCCATTCTCCTACGGGTGCAGTGTCTGCAATACATGGAGCACTGATCAGTAACTAACAATAATACTCTATCGGGATAGCGATGGGTTATGCCTGGTACTGGCGAGTCACCCTCTTCGTGTAAAGGGTCCTCTAAGTCACAATCTGCTTCAATTAGCTCAGTAGAAATAGGGATAGCCTGCTTGCGAATAGGGCAAGTAGGGTCATCTGGGTCCATCAGCATAGCATAATAAGGTGTTATGGCCATTCGCAGGTTTTCTAGGCATTTGTTAATACCCTCTTCTTCCTCCTGGGTTAAATTAACTACACTCTTTAGGTCTGCTACTGTAGTGATGCGATTTTTGACCTGCCACCGCCAGTCATTCCACTCTTCTTCGGTAACATCCTTCCACATTAAAACTTCTTTATAATTTCTCCTCTTCATTTTTAC
>JAWSUQ010000190.1:259-6020 GCA_033549265.1 Bacillota bacterium | reverse complement strand
TCCCCACTGTGCTCAAACTTTACAGGGCAGAATCTGAAGTCATTAATAATTTTTTCTAGCAACTCCAGCCCCATTTTCTTATCAGCCTTAATGTTATAAACTGTATTTCTGGTTAGCTCCAAGGCTTCTGCCAGCTTTTGACTACATAACTTTAATATCTCTTCTAATTTTTCTTTTTCGGTATATAAAATTCTTCTTGCTGCTTCTATTTGAAATATAACACCTGCAATACTATGACCTACACTATCATGTATTTGGTGTGCTATTCTATTTCTTTCTCTTATTTCAGTCAAGTGCTCTATTTCCTTTCTAGAATTAATCAGTTCATTTTGAGTTTCTTCCAGTCGGTAGCGCAGGCGCCTTTCTTTATCTAACAACAACATATAATTTTTC
The DNA here is from genome assembly GCA_033549265.1 of Bacillota bacterium. Taxonomy (GTDB): domain Bacteria; phylum Bacillota; class Desulfitisporia; order Desulfitisporales; family JAWSUQ01; genus JAWSUQ01. The sequence goes on along the minus strand of JAWSUQ010000190.1, from coordinate 5,627 downwards.
TCATTATTGTCCTTTTCACCCAGGATGTAGCCCAATAGTAATGCTAAAATTAAGTGTAGGCTAATGTTCTGATAACCACTTTCATATGAAATAATAAATGTTATAAATAACGCTAGGGCACCTAACAAATATCTTCTATAGTATAACAAGTCAAATATAAGAATTGATGCTAATAACATAAATTTAATATTGTATTGGGATAATGCAAAAACTATCACTGCATAAATAATAGTAGAATTTTTATTGTCAAAAAATTTTTCTTTGACAATAAAAAGGCATAGCAACCCCAATAAGATTGCTATGCTCAGAACTTCTGTATCAGGTTGTAATACTAGCTCTAGGGCTACCCATGTAATCAATATCCCACCGTATAAATGCTTCACTTTGATTCTAGCTCCCCATTGTTAACATCTATTATTTAGAAAACCATAGGCCTACACTTTTATCATATAGCTTTCACTTGGAAATATCAACCTTCTTAATTAATCCTGCCGCTAAAAAAATTCCTGAAAAAGTTAAAAGCACTAATAATTCTAACCCCGTACCCATAATGTTTTTTCCCTCATATAGAATTTTATCAACCCCTGTCATCACCCAAGAGGTAGGAATAAATAATGCTATTCTCTGCAGGGTCTCAGGCATAAATTCCATAGGCCAGTAACAGCCTCCCAGCATCACTAAGGGTGTGGTCAGAAGTATGATAGAGATGTAAGCACCTAATGGCTTTTTAAATAGGGATACTAGCCACATCCCAAAAGAAACACATACGATAGCAAAAGCAACTAATAAGGTGTAAAGATTAAGCGGATTACTGCCAAATTCCATCCCAAAGAATAATTTTAGCAATCCCAATATTAACATTACTTGCAGTGCCCCAACAATTAAAAATGCAGCCAAGTTTTCCGCAAGATATCTTTTTAGGGTAATAGGTGCATAAAATACTCTATAAAATACTCCACTATTCTTATCTTCCAAGATAAGCCCTGCTGTTATCACAGACATATATAGCATAAATTGTACTAAAAAGCCCATGGCCCGTCTAGCTTGAGGTATTTTGTCATTATCAGCCGATGCATTGGTTAAGATTAACTTTCCATTTTCATACTCTTTCAAAGCTATGTTAAAGCTATCTTGATGGTAGCCAACTCCATTAGCCAATATTTGGAGATTAAAAATAAAGTCTTCAACAAAATTTCTAGCAAAAAAGAGCTTTTCTTTTTCTTGTAAATAAAATTCTTTTATTGATGGTTTTTCTCCAGACATAAGCCTTTCCTCAAAGCCTGATTCAATTATTATAGCATAGTCAATTTGATAACTAACCGACCTATCATAAACCTCCTTCTCTTCTAAGATAGTTACTTTTACCCTATGGATATCAGCTAAATCATTTGCAAGTTTCTGGGAAAGGGTTGAGTGGTCATTATCTACTACACCTATGGTTAAAGAGCGCTCTTCTTGCATAGCGAATAAAATAATAAACAGCATTGGCATCACGAGCAGAACTAACAGCTTAGTTTTATTTAAAAATATTCTTTTTAATGCTTGATTAAAGATTATCATATTTAGCCCTCCCAATTGCTATGGCGGAGGCACCATAGACTAGTATTAGGAAACCACCAAGCCATAGCGCTGCCTCTAGCATAACCTGGCTAGAATAGCCGTATATGGCTCCAAAGATAAGTATTTTAGCATGAAAATTTGGAGATAAAAAGCTCAGTGACTCAAATGTGGTGGCTGGGGAAACAGATCCAGATAAAGTACCAAAGATCATCATCAGTAATAATATTACCATTAATGCTGTGGCAGAGCTTGTTACAGTCAATCCAATTAATACTCCTATTCCAGCTGTTATGGCGCAGAAAACGAGGAGTGTTGCCAGGATGATCAATAAGTTGCCGCTCCAATTGGCGTTGTAGCCATACTTGGTAAAGATCATAACTATAATAGAAGCTGCAAAAAGATAACTAATGCTTCCTAATGCCTGCCCAAAGATCATAGTCCATCTGCTAACGGGCAACGATTCAACTCTAATATGCATATCCGAATCATCTTTTATTGCAACTATAAACACCCCGAGGATTGCTCCAAGTACAAGCATTTGCAACAAGGTTAAAACTGAATAATAATCAATCATTCTAGGCATGGTGGAATCTATTGTGTAAAATATTCTTTCTATGCTTTCTTTATCATCAGGTAATGTAGGTGTTCCCGAAAGAGATATTATTGAGCTCAAAGAGTTATAGGAAGATGTAAAGCTTATAGCCATACTTTCTACAAATTCAACATTCTTTTTTCCATAAAGATAAATTGAGTGCTGATTGCCGTTTAAAACTTCTTCAGATAGATTTTCAGGTAAATAAATTACTACATCAATTATTCCTTCGTCTACAGCTTCTAATGCAGTGGCTGTATCAGTGTATTGGTTTACATCTAACCTAGCTTTTATTTTTTCATGCTGGAATAATTTATCAAAATCTGTTCCGATTACTCCTTTATCTTGATTTATATATCCTACTGGGATTTTATTAAAACCTTCATCTACAAAGAAGCTCCCAACAGCATTACCTAGTATATACACTGATAAAATTGGGAACATAATTAATATTACCGCCATCTTAAAATCCCTTATATTTTTAAGCAAATCGTAATAAGCCACAGTTAAAAGCTTCATGGATAGGCCCCCTTTGTTAATCCCTCAATTTCTTTCCTGTTAAGGTTAAAAATACGTCCTCTAAATTTGCTTCTTGCATCTTGATCTTTGTTATGGTGCCACCTTTATCTGTTACTGCATTTATGATCTTGGCAATACCATTACTCTTATCAAAGACCACAGTCAACTTACTACCAGATAAGCTACATTCCTTTACTCCATAGACATTTTTAACTGCCTCTGTGATAGAGTAGCTTACGTTAGTTAATGTAATCTCTGCCACTTGATCTTCTTGGACGTATTCAGCTAACCTTTCCTTGGTGCCTTCTGCTATAAGCCTGCCATTATCCATAATTACCACCCTAGAGCATAGAGTCTCCACTTCCTCCATGTAATGGGAGGTATAAATAATTGTTGATCCCATCTGGTTAAGCTGTTTAATAGACTCTAGGATATGGTTTCTAGATTGAGGATCAATACCCACTGTAGGTTCATCCATGATTATTAACTCTGGCTTATGAACTATTGAGCAGGCAATATTTAACCGCCTTTGCATTCCCCCAGAATACTTTTTAGGAGAATCTTTTCTTCTTTCCCAAAGGTTTGTAAACTCTAGGGCACTTCTGACACCATCCTCCAGCTCTTTTCCCCGCAGACCATAAAGCTTACCAAAATAAGTAACGTTTTCAATAGCTGAAAACTCATTGAACAATGCTAGATTTTGTGGAACTAGACCGATTCTTTTTTTGACTTCCATTGCATCTTTCTGCATATTTTTGCCGAATATATAGATTTCTCCCGACTGGGTTTCTGTAACTCGAATAATAGAATTGATCAAAGTAGTTTTTCCAGCTCCATTGGGTCCAAGTAAACCTATCACTTCACCCTTTTGAATAGTTAAGTTCATATTATCCACTGCCAGCTTATTGCCGTACCGCTTAATTAAATTACGCACCTCAACAACCATTTGTAACCCCCCAGTTAATTTGTAATTTTATTTTAATCTGAGTCTACATATTAGGTAAGTTACAGCAATAAGACCTTATAATGACATTTGTCATTATTCTTTATGCAACATACAAAAAAAGAAGCATAGTTTTTCAACTAGCTTCTTTTAAAATCCTTTTCAAGTGCCCTCTGATGGACTGTTCTTCTAGTGCTGGTCAATGAACTTTTGCAGTTCATTATGCCATTCTTCAGGCTCATACGTTCCAATATTGGTTGATTCATTAAATAGAAGGTCCACTATGTATTTTGGCTTCTTTCCCCCAATATGCATTGACTTGATACAAGACACGCAGTAGACTACTACATCCTCACAAGGCATTTCGTCCGCCCGTTTTTTCATTTTCTGTTTAACGTGCTCTACAGCTAAAGCAGGATGGAAGCTGTCACCGCAGCAGGTGGCCTGCCTTCTAGTGTTTTTTGGCTCCACTAACTCAATGTTCATTTTTGCCAGCAGTGTTCTGATGGCAGCATGGACTCGATCTTCTGTGCGGGTAGGACAGGCGTCATGAATTGTCATTTTTCTGCCTTTATAATCTGGAAACTGAAAGCTATTACAGGCTGCTAATACCTCCCATAATGAGATGGTTGAAATCCCTTCATAAAGCTCTCTATATCTCCGATCACATCCTGCACAGACATTAATGACCTCTGTCCCAGCTGGAAGCTTTGGTTCGTGATGACAACAAGTCAGATGGTTGGGAATTTCTCCTAGCTCCTTATTTAAAAAGCCAAGTAATTTTTTGGCTAGCTTTGGCTTGTATATCTCCAAGGCACAGCCTGGTGCAAACACTCTTGTCATTTCAATTTTTCCCCCTTATTTTAACAGACCTATTTTACTTAAGCTTATTTAATGTTAGACCTATATAAATTTTTACCGCATCATAAAACAATAGTGGGTCTAATCCTGTGCATTCTGTCACTTTTTGTAATCTATATGCTAAAGAGTTGCGATGCAAATATAGCCTCTTAGCTGCTTCACTAACATTTAAATTGCTATCAAATAAAGTGATTAATGTTCTTTCCATCTCAGACCATTGCTTACCATCATTGCTTTCTGCAGGTCCTATAAAAGAGTTGAAAATGTTTCTTTTCATAAAGTCATCCATACTATTAAGACTTCTTTCTACAATAAGATCTTGAATGTGAAATATATTACCTTCCTTATTTACTTTTGCACCTAGTATCACAGCATCACAAGCCTCTTGGTAAGATGATTTTAAATTCAGCCAGTGAATTTGCAAATTACCTATCCCTATTAATACCTGAATATTTCTTTTTTGTATTTTGTTAGAAATCTCTCTTAGGCTTCTGTTAATAATAGCTTTATTATTTGGATCATCATAATTCACTCTTTTTAGTACTACGAATCTTCCTTTGCCCATATAAATTATTAAATTTTCTTTGTCATTAAAATAGTTTTCTAATATCTTTAGTAATTCATCTTTATGTATTTGCTCCTGCAACTCGTCACTTAGATTACTTGCGTTTTCAGGTTTTTTGATGACGTCTATTACTACAGCCTGTCTTGCTAATAACAAGTCAATATTAAAGTTTCTACCTCTTTCAATAAATAAGTCTAAATCACTACCAAATTGCCCCAATATCAAATCTTTAATAAAATTATCCTTTGCATTTTTTTCTGCCCTAAGCTGTTTAGTTAAAAAATCCTGCTTTAACATCATTTCCGTTGTCATTTAGCGTAAAAACCCA
>JAWSUQ010000190.1:0-249 GCA_033549265.1 Bacillota bacterium | reverse complement strand
ATTTCTTCAGGATTGCCAGTCATTCCAACTACACCTATAACTTTGTCATTAAATTCTATTGGATATAAAATACCAGGTTTTACCCCTTCATATTTTTCTGCTTTCTCTAAGGGATACTCATCACTAGCACCACTTTTAGCAACTTCTAAAGCACCCGCGTGAAAAGTAAGTAGCCGCTCCTTTTGTCCCGAGCCAATAATATAGCCTTTATCATCAAATATGTTTACATTAATATTTATTATTTGCATG
>JAWSUQ010000189.1:0-6024 GCA_033549265.1 Bacillota bacterium | reverse complement strand
GGACAAGCTATTAAGTTGTCTTTTACATAGTTATTTATTAAACTATCAGCATTTTTATAAATATATATGGGCTACAAGATGAGACTAGACAAGATTAGATGAGAATTTTACAAGTAAAAATGGGGGGAATGATTTAAGTGAAAAGAAAGTCAGCAGTATTAATATCAATATTATTAATTGCTAGCTTAGTACTTACTGCATGTGGCGGTGGGAATGGCGGCAATGCAGACTCTGGGTCCGGTTCAAATGGAGCTGCAGAGAGCGATGAAATTGTTGTAGGTGGTATCTTTCCACTAAGTGGTGCTATTGCTACTTTTGGTCAGTCTTCAGTAGAAGCTATTGAGTTGGCATTTGAAGAAATTAATGCAAACGGTGGAGTATTAGGAAAGCAATTAAAGTTTGTGGTAGAAGACAACAGAAGTGTACAGCCTGACTCAGCTACTGCAGCACAAAAGCTTATCAATCAAGATAAGGTTGTAGCACTATTAGGGCCAGTTGCTAGTTCTAACTCTTTAGCAGCAGCTCCAATTGCTCAGGATGCAAAGATTCCTTTATTATCACCTACTTCAACAAATCCTGATGTAACACTAGTAGGAGATTATATCTTTAGAGCAGCATTTATTGATCCATTCCAGGGTGCTGTTATGGCTAACTTTGCAACAGATAGTTTAGGTGCTACTAGAGCGGCGATACTAGCGGATGCAAGTAGTGACTATTCAAAAGGATTAGCTGATGTATTTAGAGAAGTATTTGAATCAAAGGGTGGAGAAATCGTAGCAGAAGAGTTCTTCATGACTGGTGATACTGACTTCAATGCTATTTTAACAAATGTAAAAAACAAAAACCCAGAAGTAGTTTGGGTACCATCATATTATGATACAGCTGGTCTAATCCTTGACCAAGCTAAGAACAACGTAGGTTTCTCAAAAGACGTAATATTCTTAGGAGCAGATGGTTGGGATTCTCCTGTACTATTTGAGTTAGCTGGTGATGCAGCAGACGGTTTCTTCTTTAGTAACCATTACTCACCTGACGTAGACAGCCCAGAAGTTAAGAGCTTCTTAGCAGCTTATCAGGCTAAGTACGGCGGTAAAACTCCAGATGCACTAGGAGCTCTTGCATATGATGCTGCATATATGCTGGCTGAAGCTATTGAAAAGGCTGGTAGCGCAGAACCAAGTGCAATTAGAGATGCATTAGCGGCTGTAGAAATTACTGGGGTAAGTGGACAGATTAAGTTAAATGAAAACCGCGATCCTATTAAGAGTGCTGTAGTTATCAAGATTGAAGGTCAGGAGCAAGCTTACTACACTACTGTTAATCCTTAATCATTAATATTACTTTAACAATAGATATTTTGGCACGATTAAGTGCTGTGAAGAGGGGTACTTATACCCCTCTTTCATGCTGTAAATAAGGACCTTGTAGCAACATTTACCAAATAATTTGTCTTAAAATTTTTTAAAGATAAAAAGAAGATAGGAGTGAGACTGTGGAGCAGTTTTTTCAACAGATGATTAACGGAATATCTCTCGGCAGTGTGTACGCGCTTATAGCCCTAGGATATACCATGGTCTACGGTATTATTAAGCTAATTAACTTTGCTCACGGCGAAATTTATATGATTGGGGCCATTACAGGTTTCTTTGCCATTACTGCATTAGGGTTATCATTTTTTCCAGCTCTAATGGTAGCAATGGTTGTTTGTGCTACACTAGGGGTTGTTATGGAAAGAATAGCTTATAAACCATTGAGAAATGCTCATAGAGTAGCAGCCCTTATGACAGCAGTAGGTTTATCTTTATTTTATCAAAATTTCATGATTTACTTAGTGGGCGCACAGCCAAAAGCATTTCCACGCTTTGCGGTGCAACAATATGATGTTTTTGGAGTTATGGTTAGTAATCGACAATTATTGATATTAGGGACAGCTTTAGTTCTTATGATATTACTTCAATTTATTGTCCATAAGACCAAGATGGGAAAGGCTATGCGGGCAGTTTCTTTTGATAGAGATGCCGCTAGGCTAATGGGAATTAACGTGGATAATACAATTTCTTTTACCTTTGCTATCGGATCATCTTTAGCTGCGGCAGGGGGCGTACTAGTAGGGCTTTACTATGGAACTGTTCACCCGATGATGGGGCTGTTACCTGGATTAAAAGCCTTTGTTGCAGCAGTTCTAGGGGGCATTGGTATTATTCCAGGAGCTATGCTTGGTGGTTTGATACTAGGTCTTGCTGAAGCCGGTGTAAGTGCAGTAGGCTTTTCTACTTACCGAGACGCTGTGGCCTTTGGGATTCTAATATTTATCTTAATTGTTAAGCCAGCGGGATTACTTGGTAAGAATGTTAGAGAGAAGGTGTAGGTGACAGCCATGAAAAAACTATTAGCCATAGGTGCAGCTATTGCCATAGGTGTTATTATTCAGTCCCTTATTTGGAATGGAATATTAAACTCTTATTATGCTCAGGTCTTTACTATGATGAGTATTTTTATTATCTTAGCTACTAGCTTAAACCTTATCAATGGAATAACTGGTCAATTTTCTTTAGGTCACGCTGGTTTTGCCGCAGTAGGAGCGTATTTTTCTGCTATTGTAACAACAAAATGGAGTCTAGGGCTGCCGGGCATACCAACCTTCATTATAGCTTTATTATTTGGTGGATTAGTAGCTGCTTTTATCGGATTCTTAATTGGGCTACCTACATTGCGTTTAAAGGGTGATTACTTAGCAATCGCAACCCTAGGTTTTGGAGAGATTATTAGGGTGTTGTTTTTAAACTGGAAGTATGTAGGAGCTGCGTCAGGCATGTGGGGGATTCCTGGTTATACTAACTTTTTGTGGGCATACTTAATTGCTGTTGCTACAGTAGTATTTATTGTCAACTTTATTAATTCTTCCCATGGTAGAGCCTGCTTGTCTATTAGAGAAGATGAAATTGCAGCGGAAACAATGGGAATTAATACTACAAAATATAAAGTAATGGCCTTTACCTACGGCGCTTTTTTTGCTGGAGTAGCAGGGGGAATTTTAGGCCATTTAATTAGACTAATACATCCTCAATCTTTTACATTTATGTTTTCAGTGGAGATTCTGTTAATGGTAGTATTAGGTGGTTTAGGGAGTATCACAGGCTCTATTGCTGCTGCTATTTTGTTAACAGCCTTAACAGAAGTTCTTCGTCAATTTGCTGAGCTGCGAATGATAATTTACTCTTTATTATTAATAAGTATTATGTTGTTTAGACCGCAGGGCTTACTCGGTACTAAAGAGCTAACATTAGGATCTTTAAAAAAGCTGCCAGGACTTCCAAAGAAATGGGGTGGACAAGTTGACAGTTTTAAAGACAAGTAATTTAGGTAAGACATTTGGAGGCCTAAAGGCTGTAAGTGAATTTGATATATATCTTAATCAAGGTGAGTTAATTGGATTAATTGGACCCAATGGAGCCGGAAAAACAACAGCCTTTAACATGCTCACTGGTGTATATGAACCTACATGTGGAGAGATAACCTTTTGTGGTGAAGGCATAGTGGGAAAGAAGCCCTATGAAATAACTCAAAAAGGGGTAGCTAGAACCTTTCAAAATATTAGACTTTTTAAGGATTTGTCTGTGGCTGACAACGTAAAAATAGCATATCATCAGAATGTAAGCTATTCAGTAACTGCGAGCATACTGCAAACAAAAAGATTTAAAAAAGAAGAAAAAGAAATAACGAAAAAAGTTATTGATTTTCTAAAGATTTTTAAGCTTGAAGGAAAAAAAGATGAGCTTGCCAAGAACTTACCTTATGGTGAACAGCGGAGACTAGAAATTGCCAGGGCCTTAGCTACTAAACCAAAGCTTTTGCTATTAGATGAACCTGCTGCTGGAATGAACCCCCAGGAGACTCATCAGCTAATGGAAATGATTCGTTGGATTAGGGATGAATTTGACTTGACAATTTTACTAATTGAGCATGACATGTCATTGGTAATGAATGTGTGTGAACGTATATATGTATTAGATTACGGCAAAATCATTGCTCATGGTGTTCCTGACGAGATTAAGAGTAATCCTAAGGTGATTGAGGCCTACTTAGGGGAGGAGGTCAGCTAATGCTAAAGGTAGAAGATATTAACGTATATTACGGAGCAATTCACGCAATTAAGGGCATATCCATTGAAGTGCCAGAAGGTCAGATTGTTACTTTAATTGGTGCAAATGGGGCAGGTAAAACGACTACCTTGAGAACAATATCTGGCTTAAATAATGCTAAAACCGGTAAAATATTTTTTAAAGGTCAGAATATAACTAATTCTCCAGCACAAAAGATTGTGGAAATGGGAATGTCTCAGGTTCCTGAAGGAAGAAGAGTTTTTGCTAACATGAGTGTTTATGAAAATCTAGAGCTAGGAGCTTATTTGCGCAAGGATAAGGCGGAAATAAAGAAAGACATGCAAAAGGTATATGACAAGTTTCCTAGACTTTTTGAACGACGAAATCAGATTTCCGGTACACTAAGTGGTGGCGAGCAGCAGATGCTTGCAATGGGACGGGCATTAATGTCAAGACCTAAGCTGCTTCTTTTAGATGAACCATCTATGGGGCTGGCACCTTTATTAGTACAAGAAATTTTTTCTATTATTAAAGAATTAAACCAAGAGGGTACAACGATTTTATTGGTTGAGCAGAACGCCCATATGGCCTTATCAATTGCCCATAAAGGGTATGTGCTAGAGACAGGCCGAATAGTTCTGGCTGGAGATGCTAAGGAATTAGCAGCTAGTGAAGAAGTAAAAAAAGCATACCTTGGTGGTTAGTTAGCGAATCGATAATTTTGTTAACGACAGGACCTTTGCATCTAATATTAAGAATTAGGTTCAAAGGTCCTTTTGTAAAATATTACTAACTTGAATAAAAATTGCGGATGTGCTATAATACTCAAGCTGGCTAATATAATATGGGAGTGGATGGGTCCTGGTGGGTTCCCTGGACTTCAAATCCTGTGGCGCGCGGCGATCCCGGGCGCGGTGGGTTCGATTCCCACGCACTCCCGCCAAATGTAATAATCAAAAATCTCTCTTATATCCAGAGAGATTTTTTTATGTTCTTATGGTTAACCATATACTTCCTTAAGATAAAGTGAAAAAAATTTTAATAACTTGCAGGAAAAACTAACTTAAGCTTGAATATATATTAGGTAAAATTTTTATTTCAGAAGATACATAGGAGGGGAAACAATGTTTAAAAACAAAAGCGGAAAACTGTTGCTTCTTTTGGTACTAATGCTAGCTGTGGGATTAGTGCTAACAGGCTGTGGCGGTTCCCAGGAGCCAGCTGATGACCCAGCTCCAGTGGAGGACGTCGTTGAAGAGCCAAAAGAAGTAGTAGAAGAGCCTAAGGAAGAAGAACCTGCAGTAGAAGAGCCTAAGGAAGAAGAACCTGCAGCAGAAGAGCCTAAGGTTGAAGAGCCTAAGGTAGAGGAACCTAAGAAGGAAGAACCAAAAGCTGAAGAGCCTAAGAAAGAAGAGCCAAAAGCTGAAGAACCTAAGAAAGAAGAACCAGCTGCTCCAGCTACGATAACTATTAAAGCAACCCATGGATTAGAGGGAATGTACGCAACTAGTCCTTGTGGAATGTGTCATCAGGGTGGCAACTCAATTAAGAAAGAACACCCAACTCCAATTGCAGCAGGAGATACAATTGACACCTGCAAAGCATGTCATACAGTTCAATAGCAATATTAAAATGACCTACTAAATAATAGTAGGTCATTTTTTAATTTCCCAATTAAATTTTGATCTTATTTACTAATAATTAACCCATCTGGTTGTAAAAATATTCTAGCGGTCATCATAACAAAGCTTAAGACAGTAGCTGCAGCAAAAAGGAAAAAGACTCCATAGGATAATAATACTGTAAATGAGTAGGTATAGGCTGGGATTGAACTAAGGAGATTTGGGAAGCCCCCAAATAGAATCACAGCTACTCCAATAAAAGCTGCCAACCCAATTCCGGCAAAAGCCAAAATAAATCC
>JAWSUQ010000188.1:0-6032 GCA_033549265.1 Bacillota bacterium | reverse complement strand
AAAGGAGAAAGCTTTCCACTTTCCTCTGAAAGTAAATTATTGCTCTGGCTAGATTTTGGCTTTGCTTTTTCTACCTCATTATCTGGACTATTTCTTTCAATTTATCTGTGGAGATTAACGGAGAGTTGGACAGTAAACGGAATTTATCATATCTCACTTTTTGTATTTGTTGTGATTGGATTTATATTAGGAGGATGGATATCAAAACTTAAAGAACGTTTGCTTACTTTTAGACTAGGCATTTTTCTAATGGCATTTTTTTTTCTTGCAATTATCATTTTTCAAGAAAGGGTAGCGACATTTCCTGCTTTTTTTGGCATGCTTAATGGATTAGCGCAAGGGTTTTATTGGATTTCCATGCTGGTTATCACTTACGACGTAACAAACAATAATAACAGATTGCATTATTTGGGATGGCAATCAGGTATTATTGCCCTTGCAGGAATAATAGGACCTTTAATATCTGGTTATATTATCGAATGGTTTCCTAATTTATTTGGCTATATAGTAGTATTTGCTTTATCACTTGCAATTTTTATCCTTATTATAATAGGAAGTTTTTTTCTCAAACAGGAGAAGTTTAAGGCTCAAGCTTTCTTGCTTCCCTTTATTTTTAAAAGAAGCTTAAAGAAACTTTTATGGAAAAAGCATTTTTACGGATGGTTTATAATTGGGATACGCGAAGGAGTCACGCTGGTGCTCCCGCCTATTCTTCTTTACGACATTGTACAAAAGGAAAGTATCGTCGGTTTATTGGCGGTTACTTTTGGGATAATGAAAATCATCTCCAGTCAGACATTAGGTCGATTAGGAAAAAAGGAACAATATCATTCATATACTCTTTTGGCGGCAGTAGGTGAAATTTTAGCAACCCTTGTTTTAGTTTATGAAGTAAATTATGCTACTGTTATAATCTTTATGGTGGGTAATGCTTTCTTTAATCCTATTATAAGAATGTGTTATACCAGCAATATGTACCATTTAATGTCGCAGCTACCCAATGATGGAAAAAAGTTGAAAACAGAGCTAATTGCTACCCGGCAGATTTTTTTAACGGTTGGACGAATTTTATCAATTATTTTCTTTATGATGTTTGTAGTTGATATGGACTACAATTATTTGGCTTTAATTATGCTAGCAGCTTCTTTTACCCAAATTATTTTATACTTTATTATGAAAGAAAAAGAACATCTAGCCAGTTTATATGATCGTCATTATTCCGGTTAAAAAACCCTTGCAAATGGTGAGGGTTTTTTATATTTTGTTTTTCAATAGCCTCCTAAATTTACACCAAATGCCGAGGACAATGGAAATTAATTTTTCATAAAATATATTGATTTATAGATAAAGGAGGGAGACAATATGATATCAACACAAAAATACATTTCTAGTTCATTAGAATTACATTTATTTTTCTTAAGGATTATGATGGAGCATTCTTTGTTTTTAGAAGGTGGATTTACACCAAAGAATCGAAATTTAGCCGTGCAAGCAGATCAATTTAAAGAGCAATTTGCCAATCTTTTGGCTGAAGCAGTTACTCTTGCCCATGGCAATATACGAATGGAAGTAGTTAACTCGGGAGAAATTGTAACTCCTTTTACCTTAAGAGCAGAAGAAGCAACTTCTTTTTTTACCAGTATACCAATTAGTACTAAAATTACCCAGCAAGAAACCTCTCTAGTAGGGAATTCAAACCAAAATAACAATGCTCAATTAGAAGATATGGTATGTTCATTAAACCAACGGGCAATTAGCTTAACGAATGATCTAATTAAGTTTAAAACAAACCTGCTTAAAGACGTTTTAGCTTGTAGATTATTCACTTTTAATTACCCTTTGCTAATAGAGCACATTAGAAGAGAAGCTCAGCTTTTCGTAAGAATGTTAACAATGTTGCAGAGAGGGCAGGAAATACAAACAGATTTAATCGAACAGCAAATTTTTTGGAATAAAATTATGGCGGAACACTCTAAATTTATTAGAGGTTTGTTAGATCCAACAGAAGAACAATTGTTTACGGTTGCTAATAATTTTGGGCAAGAATTCGATTTATTAACTAAAAAAGCAAAAGCTGCCATGGGAAATCCTAACCAAATTGTTTTAGTTACTAAGAAAAGTTTAGAAGCAACAAGGGAAATACAAAACTTTAAGGAACAAGGAACTAAAGGCATATTAAATTGTAATATCACTTCTATTATTTTACCTCTATTAGCTGATCACGTTCTGAGAGAAGCCAATCATTATTTGCGTTTATTAAGAACTTTATCAATGTGTGATAATTAAATATTATTCAATTTAAAAGCCTTAGCTTAAGCTAGGGCTTTTAATGCTAAAATGATAATAGGTAGTTTGTATGAAATGTATTCATAAAATAGAGAGGTGTAAGTTTAATTATCTATAGTATTTTTTATTTATTTGTGTATCTAGGGCAAGCTAACGAAAACTGAAACTTTTCTTTTAAAGTATACAATATTGTTTTAACAATATGATGAAAAATTTTCAGAAATGTGCTACGATAATAAAAAAAATTAAATGTTTACTTTAGGAGGACAAAGAATGGGCGACTTTAAAACTTTAAGTGTACCTGAATTAAAAGAACTCAGTTCAAAATTACAGGGCAAATATGATGAGCTTAAGAGTAAAAAGCTTTCGTTGGATATGTCCAGAGGTAAGCCTTGCCCTGAGCAACTTGACCTTTCTATGGGTATACTTGATGTAGTTAGTTCAGAAGACTGCTTGATAACAGAAGATGGTGTTGATACCCGCAACTATGGTGTGCTTGATGGTTTAACTGAGGCAAAGGAGTTTTTTTCCCAAGTGCTTGAGGTAAGCCCAAAAGAAATTATAATAAGCGGTAACTCAAGCCTTACTTTAATGCATGACACCATAGCAAGGGCTATGCTTCATGGTGTCCTAGGCAGTGATGATCCATGGGGCAAGCTTCCAAAGGTCAAATTTTTGTGCCCAAGTCCAGGATACGATAGACATTTTGCCATCTGCGAGCTACTTAACATTGAGATGATAATTATTAATATGCTTAACGACGGCCCAGATATGGAACAAGTTGAAAAGCTGGTGAGTGAAGATGATGCAATCAAGGGCATGTGGTGCGTTCCTAAGTATAGCAACCCTGATGGTATAACCTATTCAGATGAGGTTGTAGACAGAATTGGAAAAATGACCACCAAAGCTAAGGATTTTCGAATCTTCTGGGATGATGCGTATACGTTGCACCATTTAACAGACCAGCCTGATAAGTTAAAAAATATTTTAGAGGTTTGCAAGGCGGCGGGAAATCCTGATCGGGTTTTCATGTTTAGCTCTACTTCAAAGATAACCTTTCCCGGCTCTGGAGTTGCTATTATGGCTGCTAGTGAGGATAACTTAAACTTTATCAGGAAGCAGCTAGCTTTTCAAACTATTGGACCTGATAAGATTAATCAGCTTCGACATATTCGTTTCTTTAAAGATATGGACAATTTAAAAGCCCATATGTCTAAGCATGCAGCCATAATTAAGCCCAAATTTGACCTTTTAGCCAATACCCTTGAAGCGGAATTAGGTGAGACTAATATTGCCTGGTGGCATAAGCCTAATGGCGGATACTTTATGAGCTTAAATACTTTAGATGGATGTGCTAAGACAGTTGTCAATATGGCAGCTAAAGCAGGAGTCACTCTTACAAAGGCTGGGGCTACTTACCCCTATGGCAATGACCCCGGCGATAGGAATATACGTCTCGCTCCTACATTTCCTTCACTAGCGGAGTTGAAAAATGCAATAGAAATAGTATGCCTTTGTGTCAAAATAGTCAGTATTGAAAAGATTTTAGCTGAGAAGGAATAAATATAGAATACGATAAAGAATCGAGTCTCTGTGAACAACAGCGCTCGGTTTTTTATTCTTTTGAGCTAGCCAGCATTACAAATTATAGCTAAAATGTAAAAAATTTTTGAAAACAGGGTTTTAAGCATTTAAGTAGAAATGATAATAGTAAGTTAAAAAACTCGGTTTTCGGTAGCTGAAAAGCCTACTAGTCCTTTAGGAGATACTGATAGCCAGTTATTTGAGCGGGTAAGACAGCTTAAATAACTGGCTTTCTGATATTGAGGGTCATCATAAATAAAGCGATAGGTGTGAGGTTAGATGGGATATATACTATTATTTATAATAGGGTTAATTGGAGCCACAGTATTTAGGAAGCTAAGGGTTCCGGCCGCTGCCTTAATAGGGGCCATGCTATTTACTGGGATTGCCAGAATAATGGGAATAACTTTGCCAGTACTGCCGGATTTAGCAGTAGATGCATTGCAGCTGCTGCTAGGAATATATATTGGTCTAAAATTAAGCCGAGAGCAGCTAAAATTTATTAAAAAATCATTTTGGCCAACCATAATGGTGGTGGGGTGGACAATTGGTGCTACCATTATTACAGCTATCGCTATTGTTAATATTACTAATTTAGATATAGCAACAGCACTACTAGGAGCTACACCTGGGGGGATAACAGAAATGAGCGTTTTCGCTTTTTTCTATGGGGCTCAAGTGCCGGTGGTAGCATTGCTTCAGCTTATAAGATTAGTATTAGTATTGGTTTTGATGCCAATCATTGTGATGAAGATTAAGGAGAAAAAGCCTTATGTTAAAAGGGAAGCGCAGGCTGAAGCAGATAATGATAAAGCTGATAAGGCAGATCGTCAAGCAAACGTGTTTTCTAGTCTTGGTGTGCTGGCAACTGGCCTAGCAGTAGGGATTCTATTTATATATTTAGACATTCCCGCTGGCGGGTTGCTTGGGGCGGTAATAGGAGCAGCCATGGGCTGCGTGATACTTAATCAAAAAGTATATATGTCAGAGAAAATACAGCAATTTGTCCAGCTTGGCTTTGGGATAAATATTGGGCTCTATTTTACAGCGGAGACTTTTTTTCAGTTGCTTCAGGTACTGCCGTTATCACTGCTATTAGGTATCATAATTTTTATAAGCGGCGTACTGCAGGCCTTAATACTTCGGGCTATGACAGGCTGGGATTTGACAACCTGCTTGCTAAGTTCGGCTCCGGGAGGATTGCCTCAAATGGTTATTTTGACGGATGAAACAGAGGGCGACGTTGTAAAGGTGAGCTATTTTCAAATAATTCGCTTGCTAACAATTTTTTTGATATTGCAGCAGGTATTTAGGTGGTATTTATCTATATAAAATGTAAGAATTTTAAAAGCCAAGGTACCTTAAGAAAAAGCTTTAAGGTATCCTTGGCTTTAATTGATGTTAGGCTGGAACCATTTTCTTAAGTTCTTGTCTTCCCCAATGACGGTGCTGGGCTATAGCATTGATAAATTCTTGGCTAAAGTAGCCTTGCTGATCGTACTTGCCCATGTCGGCGGCATTGCGGATAGATACTACTCCAAGGTCGGAACATAACTGGGCCACCGTCTCTTTACCAGCTAATTTAACCCCTTGGATTTGGGAAGACTCTAAGAGCTCTACCGCTTCGTTGGTGGCACCGATTGGTTTAGCATGCTTAAAGGCTTCGTTGACAAAATGAACAGCATCTCCTTGGGTAAGCAACAGATCAACACACTGCCTGCCACCAGTAATATAAAGGGCATCATACATAATAGAGCCACCAGTATGATAATTCTTAGTAACCTCTATTTGCTTTCCGTCTACACTGGTGAGCATACCTAAGTTCTGGCTGATAATATCTGCGCTAACACCTGCAGCTTTCAAAGCTTCCTGAACTTGACTTAGCTCAGGGAAGTTAAATCCGTTCTCGACCAAGATAGCTACCTTGCGAGTTTTTGGGCATTTATGTGTATTCTCCTGACTTACTGCTGGGGAGGAGTCTGTTACACCAGTGCCACCTGGAGTAGAGGGGGCCTTGGCTCCGATTCCTTTGGCAATTTCTTTAGCCAGCTGCCCATCTACCTTATTAAACATATCAACTACCTTCTGCCTAATGTCTTTGTTGGTTACAGCACCTACTTCAAAGTGGAAGGCCTCAATAATATGCTGCTTTTCTGCTGTAG
>JAWSUQ010000187.1:0-6040 GCA_033549265.1 Bacillota bacterium | reverse complement strand
AGATAGTAGCAGCTTTTGGTTTAGAGTAGCTTTAAGCTGGCTGATCCCTTTTGCTATTCTAGCTACAGCTATATACAAAAAGGAAAAAGTTGCATCCAATTATCTCTTTGCAATTCTTTTAATGACAATTGTAGGAGAAATATTAGGGCGAGAGCTATTTTATAGTTCAATTGTAGCACTACAGGTTGGGCTCTTCTAATTTTGACTCTATTAGTTGAAACTTCTATTAGTGGGGGGCTTTACCCCCACTGATAGTTAGTTGGTCTGTGACGGCTAGTATCCTAATATTCCAGGAAAAGAGGGGTTAAAAATGATTGATGTAGAAAAATTAATAGACTATGTAAGCACGAGAATGAAAACTATAGCAATTAAACATAGCCGCTGCTGCAAAGTTATCTCCCCTCTCAGCAAATGTAACTTGTGCTA
Organism: Bacillota bacterium; assembly: GCA_033549265.1. Taxonomy (GTDB): domain Bacteria; phylum Bacillota; class Desulfitisporia; order Desulfitisporales; family JAWSUQ01; genus JAWSUQ01. The sequence continues at coordinate 5,614 of JAWSUQ010000187.1, read as the reverse complement.
TGATATTTGTCCATCAAAAGCTATTAATCACGATGATGATAAAATTGTAATATTAGAAAGCTGTTATGAATGTGGTATGTGTGCAGCTGTATGTCCTACAGAGGCTTTATCAATTCAAAAGCCTACAGAATTTGATTTACTTGAGGAAATTGAAAAAGCCGGTCACAGTGACTCTAAAATAGTTCTAACCTGTAGAGAGAACAACAAAGGTGTATTGCAAGATGCTATTGTTATCCCTTGTTTAGGCAGCTTGTCTGTTGAATTTTTATTTTTTTTAAACACTTTAGAGTTTCCCATTTATATTTTATCCTCTGAAGTAAATTGCCAAAGCTGTAGGATAGCAAAAGGAAGGACTATCTATTTTGAACAACTTAAAAAGGCTGCAATATGGCAGCAAAATATTAATAATACAGTAAATAGCATTAACAATGTTACTGAAATATCATCAATTATAAATTCAAAAGAGCAATCTAATGACAAGCTTGACATAGGTCGAAGACAGCTTTTTGCTAATGTTTTTAGCAGTGTAAAGAAAATACCGAGGCTGACTATAGATAGTTTTAGTGCTTCGCAAAAAAAAGCCTATAATAATGACGAAAATAATTTAGTATTTCATAGCTTTCGACTTCAGATTCTAAAGAAAAGATTATCCATAATAAATATAAATGAAGATTGTGTTTTGGATAATCTATTTCAACCTTTTCATGATAAAAAGTGTTTTTTATGTAAAGCCTGTGTTATACTGTGTCCTGTTAATGCATTAATATATGAACAGAGTAATGGAACTATCCTGTTAAAAACAGACAAGTGCACAGGGTGTGGCTTATGTGTTGATATTTGCTATAATAAAAGCTTGAAATTGAAAACCAAAACAGTTAAATCTTTATTAAGTAAACAAGTAACAGAATTGATAGTTGATAAGCCAGAAGCCTAGTTATTGGGTAAATGACATCTACTTTGTGATAGAAAGGAAAATATAGTGATACCTTTTACTACAAACGTGATAATGGAGAATACTTCCACAATATAACACACCGAACGCTTCTCGTTCCGTTTGCCTTACTATATAACCTTACCCAAGGCATGGCAGAAGCTCCTGACCCTTTTGCAAAGATTAAAACTATAGCGCATATGCAACTGGGTAGTTACGATACTCCATATGGATTAGGATTCTTGTTCGGGTTATCCGAAACTACGTAATTGCCTGAGCGGAAGTATCAAATTGATATTTAGGAGAGAAAGAAGCATTGCTTCCCAGGTTCTCATTATCCACATACTGGGGTAGAATGTCATGCTTCAGAAAAGGCTAATAATTGGCAATTGGGGAATAGGCATATATTGATATTATCTGTCTGCTATATAAATGTGTAACAACTTTTAGTGTTTTAATGAGCCTAAGAGTAGGAATGATAAAGCACCCAATTTAAAAAACGTTCAACCTAAAAGAAAAGAGATAGATTACCGACTAACGTCGGTAAATACCAGCATAATAGCAGCAATCTGCTACATGATTCTGTCAAAAGTAGTCATGTGAAATATCTGCAACAGTATAATCAAGAGATGTTGAAATGAAATATTTGACAAGTTCTAAAAGACTGTTTATCAGGCGGACTAAAATTAAGGATATAGAATTTATTCTTGAATCTGAACAAAGTCAGGATAAGAAGAATTTTATTATTCCATGGAGTAAGGAACAACATGCAGCGGCATTAGTTAACAACGATTGTATACATATGATATTAGAAAATAACGATAAGCAACCAATTGGATTTGCTATGCTTTTCGGGATAAAAAATAAAAACCAAAACATTGAATTTGTAAGGAAGCAGTTACATTAATTCAAGATTATGTTTTCACACGGCTGAAAGCTCATCGACTCTGGCTAGATGTTAAAGATTATATAATGAACGAGCGATACATGTATACAAGTCTGTTGGTTTTCAAGTTGAGGGGAAATTAAGGGAATGCATTAAAGCTAATGATCAATACCAATCGTTAATTATCATGGGGATCTTAGAAAGAGAATTTTCAAATGAAATTAAGAAGGGCTGAGCCATCACATAGCAACAATGTGTTCCCTGCAAGGGATGGAATAGCCAGAACTCTCGAGATGACCGCCCACAATCCCTGAGCCTAACCGAGGCGGAAACCGCATTAGGGGTCCGGCCATGAGCGACCACCTGTTTGCTCCATGCATGAATTAGAAAGTGTAAACGTTAGCACGAATAGACTGCCCATTATTCACATCATATAAATTTGATCTGATAAACTGCAAATAAAAAAAAGACTGTAGTAGATATTTTAGAAATTAATTTAAATGAATAGGAGGACAAATAAATGAAAAATTTCAACTCCAAACGAACAGTAAAAAAATACACTCAAAAGTTAAATGCACCTCCAGATAAAGTATTTCCACTACTTTGTCCAACGATGGAATATAAATGGATTCAACCTTGGAAGTGTCAAATGATTTTCTCTCAATCTGATTACGCTGAAGATAATTGTATTTTTAAAACTGACTTTCCGCAAGATATTGAACCTGAAACTTGGATTGTAAGTCAATATGAATTAAATAAGACTATACAATTTATTAGGTTTAATAGTTCAATAGTTATTCGGCATAATATTTTTCTAGTTGATAATAAAAATTGCACAACAGAAGCTATTATAGAACAAACAATAACAGGACTAAACGAAAAAGGGAACAAGTATGTAGATGATTTTACCGATGAGGCATATTTTGAAGAGGTATTTATGTTAGAGAAAATGTTGAATTATTATCTTGAAACAGGTGAGATGCTTAAAGTGATGTAGATTCTTTATCAATAATCTATACTCCTTGCGTAATACAACCCAATAGTTGTAATAAGGTTTATAATTTGTTGCACATTCTCTATAAAAATGAGACACAAGGCAATGATGTCTGAACTTCTGCTAATCCATATTTTATGATGAGAAGTATGGTTGATAATCAGTATAATGCCTGAGATACAATAGAATTGTTGAAGACGAGAGGTAATACGAGCACCTCAAGAAAAGAAAGTACGTATTAAGTGAGTAAAATCAAATTTATAGGAGATACAAATGGCTAGATCTTATTATTTACAAACCATAAGAAATTTTCTTAGTCAAGAGAATTCATCAATACTTGGAGAGTTAGTGAGAAGTCACCAATTTTCTTTAGAAGAGTTGCAAAGAAACGCATGGATCCGGTAAATAGAAATATTAAAGGCGTCTCTATTAACCTTTGAACTGGGTTATGTCTTGTTCGAATATTCAATTCCAAGAATGGGTAAACGAGTTGATGTTGTTTTCATATATCAGGGAGTTGTTTTTTTGCTAGAGTTTAAAGTAGGAGACAAAGAATATCCCCGTTATGCTATTGATCAGGTATTAGATTATGCTTTAGATTTAAAAAACTTCCATGAGAAAAGTCATGCTTTACCTATTGTGCCAATGTTAGTTCCGACTGAGGCTGAATTGGTTTCTGAATCCCAAGGATGATACTAGATCTTCGTTTTTTCTTGAAGATACTGCTACAGAGTTTGATATTCAAGGTTTAGAGTTAGATTGGACATGTGTAGCATGGGATGCTGACCTTAGGTTTGATAACGAGAAATGGACTTATCAGAGGTTCCGTGGTACAAAATGGCAAAATATTAACAATGAGGAAGGTATCATTTACCTGAAGAACGCTTATAGAGTTCTTTTAACCAGAGCAAGACAGGGAATGGTAATTTTTTTACCTACTGGCAATGATTCGGATAATACCAGAAGACGTGATTTTTACGATGGAACCTATAACTATTTAATAGATATCGGTGTCGAATGTATATAAAGCATTTTTCCTCTGGCTATTCATGATAATTTTAGTTAAATAATTATAAGCATTTTTATAGTGCTATAAATGCAGTTCAAAAACAGATAGAGTATTTACTCTACATTAGGAAAAGGGAATTTAACAGGACTTCAGTCTATTGTAAATCAAATGAAGTAGTTGCCAGTTTATTTTAAGGAGAATAATAATGGGCATACAAATATTTGGAACAACGAAGTGCTTTGACACCAAAAAAGCAGAGCGATACTTTAAAGAGAGAAATATTAAATATCAGTTTATTGATATATATAAATATGGTTTAAGTAAAGGTGAGTTTGCAAGTGTAAAGACTGCTGTAGGTTTGATTAATTTAATAAATCAGAATGCAGGTGACTATAAAAGGCTTAACCTTCAACATATTGCAGGCAGCAGTGTCCGGGAGGAAATACTATTTAAAAACCATAAACTTTATAAAACTCCAATTGTACGAAATGGCAAAAAGGCTACAGTTGGTTATCAACCTGAAGAATGGAAGGATTGGACTTGTACGGCCAGAATCAGTACAAGCACTTCAAGTTAGTGAATTAATTATTGCAGGAGATATCTGTAAACCCAATGTTTGATAAACTTAATAAAATTGGTTCATTCTGTTAGACTCTTAGTTTTTACCTTGCTCCAGCATCCTTGTAGCTAAAGTGTGCCTTAGCTTATGCAGGGTTATCTCTTTAGAAAGTAAGTAAGAACAAAGAACTCCTTTGGAAATAAATATCCAAAGGAGTCTTTTCGTTACACTACTCCATTCTCATTTCTTGACTTTTATTTTGCTGCATATCTGCTTTCTGTTGGGACATATTTTCCATTTTAAATTGTGGTTCTTGGCCCTCCACATAGTCAATTCTATTAGTTAAATCCTGAGTCATTTGATCTAGCTGTTTGCTAAAATTAGTAAACATTTGCTTAGCCATTTGGTCTTGAGTATCCATAGCAAAGGTATGAAAGTTTCCACTAAGCATTTTTAGCATCCCCATGGATTGGTGTAATTTTTGTCCAACTGTCAATTTTACTACCTCCCTAATTTTCTTATTTCTTGCTTCTTGAATTAGTTTCTGCTATTTAAAAGTAACTATTCGAGTATATAGTTTGCAATAAAACCCATACTAAATATTGGGGTGATTAAATTTGAAAAGGTTTGGGCTTTATCTGGCTATTTTTTTGATTATATCAATGTCTTTATTTCCGCTTTATCCATTTAAAGAGAGTATCAGTATGGGAAAACTTCCTCCTATAATGAAGCGTACTCATTGGTCTACTAATAACACTACTCGTATCTGGGCTGATAACTGGCAACAATTACAAGAGAAAATATTGACAGCCAAGTATTTGAATGGCCAATCTAAAGTTGACATAGTAATCTTAGTCGATGCAGAATCATGGCAGCAATCGCTAATTGCCACCAGCTTATTAGCAGAACCAATCCGTGCTGCCATGGTAATGTTTGAAAAAAATCAGCAAGACAAGGTTTTAAACCTCTTAAATTTATTAAAACCACAAGGAATAAAAGAATTGGATGAAGCTAATGTGTTAGCTATTGGCAATGCAGCTCAGCTTACTAATTTTTTAGTTTCTCAGGGCTTCAAAGTAGAAAGTATTATCGATACTGAAGATGAAGGATTAGCTGTTAAAGTAGCTGAACTGCGGACAGAGCTTGATAAAGAATATAAAGAAATAATTTTAGTGGACAGCAAGGCAGATGCTGCTTATGCCTTGCCCGTTTCCACTTGGTCTGTGCATAAAGGC
>JAWSUQ010000186.1:0-6051 GCA_033549265.1 Bacillota bacterium | reverse complement strand
ATCAGTAAAAACCTGCTCTCACTGTAATGGTTCAGGTAAAATTATCAAAGTCCGTTGTCAGGAATGTATGGGCACCGGGAAGGTGCGCAAAAAAAGAAAAATTCATATTAGAGTTCCTGCTGGCGTTGATACAGGCTCAAGGCTTCAGTTGGCAAATGAAGGTGAAGGTGGAGCCATGGGAGGACCACCGGGAGACTTATATGTTGTAATTGAAGTGCGCCCTCATGATACCTTTAAGCGCAAGGGCAATGATGTAATCATAGAGTATCCAATTTCTTTTGCAGAAGCCACTTTAGGAGCTGAGGTGGAGGTGCCAACTCTTGATGGCAAGGTAAAGCTTAAGGTACCGGAGGGGACTCAGACGGGAACCTACTTCAGAATTAAAGGTAAAGGAATTACTCGTTTAAATGGCTACGGTCGTGGGGACCAACATGTCAAGGTGGTGCTGGTTACACCGACTAAGCTGACAGATAAACAAAAAGAACTATTATTAGAATTTGCAAAAACTTGTGGCAAAGAAAATATGGAGTATAAGAGTAAAGGTTTCTTTGACAAAGTGCGTCAGGCTTTTATGGGTTAAAATTTTTCCTTCAAAGGAGTCGATGGCATGAGATGGCAAGAAGTTGTTGTTTCTACAAATCACGAGGCGGTTGAGGCTATCTCTAATTTCCTGCACGAAGTAGGAGCAGGAGGGGTAGTGATTGAAGACCCGCTGGTACTGCAGGAATATACTAGCTCCGGGCAATGGGATTACTATGATATACCTACAGAGCAGCTAGAAAGCGAATATGTCATTATCAAGGGTTATTTGCCTGTAGACCCGGATCTGCCTTATCGCTTAGAAGACCTCAAAGCATATATGACAGTATTAAAAGCCAAGCTTTCTGATTGCCATCTTGAAATTAGCCTTAATCAGGTAGAGGAAGAAGACTGGGCCAATTCTTGGAAGGTCTATTATAAGCCTACAAAAATTTCGGAGCGAGTAGTAATTGTTCCTAGCTGGGAGGAATATGAGAGTAAACCAGGAGAAGAGACTATTCTCTTGGACCCAGGCATGGCCTTTGGTACTGGAACTCACCAAACAACCCGGCTGTGTGTTAAGCTAATGGAAAAGGTAATTAGCGATGGAGAGATAGTGTATGACGTGGGAACTGGGTCTGGAGTATTATCCTTAATCGCTGCGAAGCTAGGAGCTGCCCAAGTATTAGCTTCCGACATCGATAGAACAGCAGTAGGAATAGCTAACCAAAATATAAGCCTGAACAACCTGGAACAGCAAATTAAGGTAGTGCAGGGTAATCTATTAGAACCGCTTGTGAATTTACCGACACCTAAAGTAATTGTGGCAAATATAGTGGCAGATGTAATCCTATTATTGTCTAAGGAAGCATTCTTGAGGCTAGAGCAGGGAGGATACCTTATTACCTCTGGAATTATTAAGAGTAGGCAGAAAGAAGTGGCCCAAGCCCTAGTAGAGGCTGGTTTTATAATAGCAGAACAGCTAGAAGAGCACGAATGGGCTGCAATTTTAGCAAAGAAGGAGTAGGCTATGGGCAGTTTTTTTGTTGAGCCACAGCATATTAAGGATGGAAAAGTTTATATTACAGGGCAGGATGCCAAGCACTTAAGTAAGGTACTGCGGATAGATGCTGGAGACTCAGTAAAAGTCTTTGATGGTTCAGGAATGGAATATTTGGTTAAGCTATTATCTGTAAAGCCTTCTGAGGCAACTGGCCAAATAATTGAGCAGAAAAGCTCTATCACAGAACCACCTATTCGGGTGAATCTCGTACAGGGGTTACCTAAACAAGGAAAGATGGAGCTTATTATCCAAAAAACCACTGAGCTTGGGATAACAGGCATTTTTCCGGTGGAAACAGAACGCTCAGTTGTGCGGATTGATAAGAACAAGGCAGAGGATAAAAGAGACCGCTGGCAAAAAATTGCTGTGGAAGCGGTGAAACAGTGTGGTAGAGGAAGGATTCCAACTGTTTATACACCAACTACTCTCAAAGCATTTTTGGACAAGCTGGACCCCAATAACAATAATTTGCTTATAATGCCCTGGGAAGAAGAAGCTTCTCAAGGGCTTAAAGCTGTATTGACAGAATACGAACAGGTAAGGTTTAGTGATATTTTTATCTTAATTGGTCCAGAAGGTGGTTTCTCTCAACAGGAGATAAATGAAGTACATCAGCTAGGTGGCAAGATTGTCACCCTAGGACCGCGTATTTTGAGGACTGAAACTGCGGGACTAGCTATTCTGAGTGCAATAATGTATCACCTAGGTGATCTAGGAGGCTAACCTAAACTATGAATCCAAAAAAAGTAGCATTTTACACCTTAGGCTGCAAAGTAAATCAGCAGGACTCTGAATCGCTAGCCTCGATGTTTGAGGAAGGAGGCTATGAAACTGTTGATTTTAAGGAAGCTGCAGATGTCTACATAATTAATACTTGTACAGTGACTCATTTAGGTGATCGGAAGTCTCGCCAGATGATTCGCCGAGCAATTAAAGAAAATCCTGAAGCTAAGGTGGTTGTGACGGGATGCTACGCCCAAACCTCTCCAGGAGAGGTGCTGGCAATAGCAGGTGTTGACTTGGTAGTAGGTACTAAGGATAGAAAAGAGATAGTTTCGCTAGTGGAAAAGCTGAAGAAATCTAATCAGCCAGTAAACTTAGTAGACAACATCATGGCCTCTAAAGAATTCGAAGAACTACCGCTGCCGAGCAGTAGTAGGGCTAGAGCATTTATTAAAGTTCAGGAGGGCTGCAATCAGTTTTGTACATACTGTATTGTGCCTTATGCTAGAGGTCCTATTCGCAGCCGTCCCTTAGAGGGTGTAATAAATCAGGTCAAAGAATTAGTAGACCAAGGTTATCAAGAGGTGGTGCTGACGGGTACTCATACAGGGATGTATGGGAAGGACCAAAAAATCCAACAGGTTAGCTTGGCTCAATTAGTAAAAGCATTAACAACAACACCAGGCTTGGAGCGACTGCGGATTAGTTCAGTGGACCCTAATGATTTTACTGAAGAACTAATTGAGGTATTGATAAGCTCGCCGGTGATTTGCCCTCATTTTCACATACCTTTGCAAAGTGGTGATGATGAGATATTAAAGAGGATGAAAAGACCTTATAACGTGGCCAGCTACTTAAACCTCGTGGAGAAGTTGCGACAAAAAAGCCCTGAAGTGGCCTTTACTACTGATGTAATGGTAGGCTTTCCCGGTGAAACTGAAGAACAATTTCAGAATACAGTAAAGCTGATAGAAAAAGTAAGTTTTAGTGATTTGCACGTTTTCAAATATTCACCCCGGAAAGGGACTCCGGCAGCCTCCTATGAAGGACAGATTGACCCTTTAATTAAAGAAGAGCGAAGTCAATATTTGTTGGAATTGGCCAAAAAGCTACAAGAGCAGTATGGCAGTCGGTTTGTGAACGAAGTAAGAAAAGTTCTAGTAGAAAAAATCTGGCAGCCGGATACAGGAAAAATAGATGGCGGTGAAGAATTAATAAATGTTAATGCAGGTCCTACCTTATGGGAGGGGCTAACTGACAATTATCTACGAGTTGTTTTTCCTGCTGAAGGAAAATTGGCTAGAGAACTAGTGTTAGTGAAACTGATTGATTGGCAAAGCGAGGGCTATATGTCGGGACGGCAGATTGTCCAGGATGCATAATTAGTGGGATAATAAGTCTTAGGGGGGTGAATTAAAATGCAGGACTGTATTTTTTGTAAGATTGTAAAGGGTGAAATACCAGCAAGTAAAGTCTACGAGGATCAATTGATATTAGCATTTAATGATATTAATCCAGTAGCTCCTAAGCATATTTTAATAATTCCTAAAAAGCACCTGTCCTCCCTAAATGCTGTTACCAAAGCTGATAAGGAGCTTCTTGGACATATAATGACTACGGCTGCTAAATTAGCTGATGAATTTGGCATAGCAGCTAATGGCTATCGTATTGTTAACAATTGTGGCAACAACGGAGGACAGACTGTAGCTCATCTTCATTTTCACCTGATTGGTGGAAGAAGTATGCAATGGCCTCCAGGCTAGGGTTGACGCTTAGTTACCCTATGTTGTATAATAAACTAGTGTATTTTTGTTTTGCACCTTGGCAGTGTGTTAGTGGAGGGAGGGAGAACAGAATGAGTGAAATTAAGGTTGGTAAAACTGAAACTTTAGATAGTGCTCTGCGTCGTTTTAAGAGGTCATGTCAAAAAGCAGGTGTTTTGTCAGAAGTACGTAAGAGAGAGCACTATGAAAAGCCTAGTGTAAAGAGAAAGAAAAAATCTGAAGCAGCGCGTAAGCGTAAGTTCAGCTAAGGAGGTTTTTACCTCGTGTCTTTAAGTGAAAGACTAATGGAAGATATGAAGGCAGCCATGAAGGAGAAGGAAGCGGGCAAAGATAAGCTTACGGTGATTCGAATGGCTCGTGCTGCCATCAAAAATGTAGAAATCGATAAGAAGCAAGGGCTGACCGATGAAGAAGTGCTTCAGGTGTTGGCAAAAGAAATAAAGCAGCGAAAAGACTCTATTCCTGAATATGAGAAAGCTGATAGAGCTGATATTGTATCTAAGCTGCAAAAGGAAATTGAGATTCTTCAAGAGTACCTTCCTACACAATTGACAGAGGCTGAGATAAAGTCATTGATTCTTGAAGCTATTGCTGAGGTAGATGCCAAGGGACCAGCGGACATGGGCAAGGTAATGAATTTGATTATGCCTAAGGTAACTGGTAGAGCAGATGGTCGACTAATCAGCCAAATGGTAAAACAACTTTTAGCTTAATAAGTAGTCTGGTGGAACAAATCTACCAGACTATTTTTACACATGTGGGCCGTGGTAATTTATACTAAAACAGTTCGTTGGAGGAAATCTTATGATAAAGCGGTTATCTTTTGTGTTTCTATTGAGCTTATTACTGTTAGCAGGTTTTAATTCGCCTAGTGCTAGTCAGGGTGATACAGTCTACATAATACCGATTGAGGGAACAATAGATGGAGGTATGGCTGCTTTTGTTAACCGAGCCTATAGTGAAGCGGAGGCAAATGGTGCCACTAGAGTCATATTAGAAATAGATACCCCTGGTGGTAGAATTGATTCAGCTGTGGAAGTAGGTCAAACTATCATGAATTCCACGGTTCCCTCCATTGCATATGTTCGAGGAGGAGCTATATCTGCTGGTGTCCTTATTACTTTGTCTGCACCTGATGTGGTTATGTCTCCAGGAAGTACTATAGGTGCGGCTGAACCCCGGATGGGGGAAGAAAAGGCTGATGAAAAGACTGTATCCTATTGGACTAAACAACTGCAAGAGGCCGCTGAAGTGCATGGGCGGGATAAGGAAGTGGCAGGGGCCATGAGTGATGCAGATATCGCCATCCCAGGGGTTGTGGATAAGGGCAAGCTATTAACCTTGACATCGGCCGAAGCTTTAGAGCTGGGAATAGCTGATATTTTATTGGCTACCCGGCAAGAGGTTATAGACCATTATGAACTTACTGAAGCCAATATTGTGGAAACTAGACCAGGATTAGCTGAAAATATAGCCAGTTTAGTGACGAATCCCTATATTAGCCCTATTCTCTTGACAATTGGCTTTTATGGACTACTGATGGAGGTATACAGTGCCGGCTGGGGAGTGCCCGGTACTATGGGTATAGTGGCCTTATCTTTATTCTTTGGAGGACACCTAATAGCTGGCTTTGCCGGGATTGAAGCAATTCTTTTGTTTATAGGAGGAGTAATCATGCTGGCAATGGAAGTTTTTGTAACGCCAGGCTTTGGTATCTTTGGGATAGGAGGGATAGCTGCTTTGATTGCGAGCATATTTGTAGCCTCAGTTTCAACTCAACAGGCAATGATTTCCCTCACTGTGGTTTTAGTGGGGACGATTGTACTTTTTGTCTTAACCTTTAGATTCATATCAGCTGGAAAGTATTGGCGAAGCTTAGTGTTAGGTGATAAGCTTGATGCAGAGCGAGGCTATTCCTCTGCTAATAGCAACCTGCTGGAATACTTGGGAAGAGAGGGCGTG
>JAWSUQ010000185.1:0-6068 GCA_033549265.1 Bacillota bacterium | reverse complement strand
GGAGACCTAGCAGCTATTGGGACCGCAGAAATTATTCACGCCGCCAGCCGTGGAGAGAAAATTACTACAATTTTTGCCAACAATTCCATCTATGGAATGACTGGAGGACAAATGGCTCCAACCACATTAATTGGTCAGAAATCTACCACCTCTCAAAAGGGGAGAGAGCAAGAAATTGCAGGGCATCCAATTCGCATGTCAGAGATGCTAGCCACTCTTGATGGTAGCACTTATATAGCCAGAGTATCTGTGCATACTCCAAGTCATGTGAAAAAGGCTAAAAAAGCTATTACAGAGGCCTTCCAGCGGCAATTGGATGGCAAAGGCTTTTCATTAGTAGAGGTTCTTTCCACCTGTCCTACTAACTGGGGGCTAAATCCAGTAGATTCACTCAAATGGCTTGAGGAAGAGATGCTTCCTTATTACCCATTAGGTGAATTCAAAAAATAAGGGGGTTATATTATGCTACAGGAAATTATTATTGCAGGCTTTGGTGGTCAAGGAGTAATGTCGATAGGTCAACTGTTAGCTTATGCTGGAATGCTTGAAGAAAAGCAGGTAGCTTGGATTCCTTCTTACGGGCCAGAAATGAGAGGTGGCACAGCTAATTGTATGGTAACTGTAAGCAGTAAAAAGATAAGCTCACCGATTGTAACTGAGCCTAATACTGTTATTGCTATGAATATTCCATCACTTATAAAGTTTGAACCTACTTTAGTTAAGGATGGTCTTTTGCTAATTAATTCTTCATTAATAAATCAAAAGCCAACAAGAGATGATATTCATGTATATGAAATTCCTGCTAACAATATCGCCAATAAACTGGGAAATCTCAAAATGGCCAACATGGTCATGCTGGGAGCTTATTTGGGATTAACTGGTGTCGTGAGCTTTGATGCGATTATTGCTTCCTTAAGAAAAGCTTTTCCCAACTGGTCTGATAAAATTATCAACTTAAATAAATGTGCATTAGAAGCAGGAGCAGAGATAGTAATACCAAAGCAGAGCTATAAGAAGTTAGGGTAAGCATTTTGTTAACAAAAAACTATGCAAAAAAGAATATGAAGCAAAAAAGCCCGAGAAAAATTTTCTCGGGCTTTTTAGTAATTTGATTTTTAATTAAATATTTTTTAGTGAAGACCTAAGCCCTGCCGCTTCTTAATGATATGGGCTTCGATGCCTTCGGCTACTGCCACAGGATCATCACCTAGAGCAACTTTGCCACCGGTAATTCCTTCTAAGCTATTAGTTAAGAGCTCCACAAGCTCAGGACCGCCAGCTACTGGAGGAGTAGGTGATAAATGAGTGTATAATCCATATGCTAAAGCAAAAATACCATCAATAGTTGCTTTTTGCTCTAAATATTGGGGAGCACTTACTGCTACTGGTAAATCGGAGGTGTCAACCCCAAGGGCATTTGCTATGGCAGTAACTAGCATTGAAATACGACCAGTATCGGTACAGGTACCAAATGGCAATACGGGAGGAATCTTTAATGCATTACATATTTCCTGTAGTCCTGAACCAGCTTGCTGTACTGCATCCATGTTTGTCATACCTGCTACTTCTAAACCATGACAGCCACAGCCACCAGCTAAAACTAGAATATCTCTTTTAATTAGCTCTTTAGCTAGATTAACAGTCATATAGTCATGGGGACCGTTAGCTAGGGTAGTACAGTTTACAATGGCTACTACGCCTTTGATTTTACCTTCCTTAACAACATCTAGGAATGGATCTAATGACCCTCCTAGTGCCTTTAAAATAGCTTCTGTAGAGAAGCCCGCCACGGCCTTAGTTATCTTTTTTGGAACTGTGGGAGTGACATTTCCATGACGCTCTTTAAAATTTTCAATTCCCCAGTCAATTAACTTCTGTGCCATCCCTGAAACTTCTGGTGGCTTATAATCTAGATTCTTATCTACTCCTGGAATCCGAACTAGGTCATTAACTGAAACTAAAGTAACCTTATATTTGTCAGCATACGGCTTTAAGGCAGGAGGTGAACAGTTTTCATCCATAGCAAAGACATCAACTGTGCCAGTTGCTAGGAATGGCTCGATCGCTAACCAGTTACCGATATGTCCTACAAATACATCATCCATAGGGAATCTTTGCAGCAGTTCCTGTCCAGTTTCAATAGAACCAATAACTCGGATGCCTTTAGCACCAGCTGCTTTAGCCTTTTCTTGATTTTTGGGATCCTTTGCAGCCATGATAGTGGCTACTCCAGTCCAAGGCTCATGACCGTTAAAGGCAATGTTAACATAATCTGGATCCATAATCCCCAAATCTACGTTTACTTCATGAGGCATAGGGGTGCCAAACATAATGTCCTGAACCATCTCTAAACCAAGCTGGGAGCCATATATAGTCGCAATCCCTAACCTTAGTGCTTTTTTAGCCATAGATACGTGATCTCCATCCACATTTGTCAGGCAGCTGGCGGTAGCATCCTTAATTTCATGCATTACACCAGCAGGGAAGATGGCTAACTCACGCCATAGTTTCTTTCTAGGCTCAGGGGCGAAGACTTCAATAACTTTACTAGGCTCATCATAATCCTTATGTAGCTCTGCCATTAGGAAGTCAGCTAGGCGAATGGCAACGTCGTTTTCAGAACCAGATGTGTCGATACCAAGCTTTTGAGCCATATCATAAAGCTTATCTCTATCTGTAATTTTATAGGGAGTCTTACCTTCTGCTGTTGACTTAAGGGTTCTAAAGGCGTTGTAAGCGTGATGGGTATAGGTTGAGGTACCCATTACATTTCTAAGGAGCATATCCCGCATTGCCATAGCGTTTCGATCAATTCCACAAACCCCTAAGGTTGCGTCAGCCTTATCAGAAATTCGACAAGGACCGTTAGTACAAAGCTGACAGCTAACTCCTTTAGAACAGAAGTCGCAGCGGATTCTTTCCTGGGGGTCGAAGCGATCAAATACATTAGTTAAACCGTCGTTATGAATTTTTTCGTACATTTCATTAATTGATTCGTGAATACTTACTTTTCCGTCTACACGATGGAGCATTTGTTTTGTCATTTTATCTCCTCCTTGATATGTTTTTTTATCTACCTTTGGTCGGCTAAATATCCTTTGGATAATGCTCATATTTATGTTCCCACCAATCTATTCTAAGGTTAAAATTGTTTAAATTTAGTGCTTTGGGCATGACATGTTGGACATTTGTCAGGGGCATTGCCTTCCATAGTGTGACCGCAGATTTCACAGACCTGGATATCTTCAAAAGGTAAATCCTGACCCTGGTCCACGTAGCTTTTTGCCTTAGCAAACAATTCACTATGGTTTTTTTCTGCTTCCACTGCATATCTAAAAGAGGTTAAAGCTCCCTTTTCCTGCTGAAGCTCTGCAACGGCAGTAAAGGCTGGATACATTTCTTCAATTTCAAAATTCTCTCCAGCAATAGCCCCTTCTAGGTTTTTACTAGTGGGACCAACACCAAAACCCGCCATAGAAGCAACTAAAAAGTCGCCTTCCACATCCCTTAGCTCTTTAAAATGGTTTCCTGCATGAACCTCTTCAGCATAAGCAACAGCTTTAAATAATCGCTCAGTGTTGGTAAAACCTTCCTTTTTGGCAATATTTCCCCAATAAATGTAGCGCTGATAGGCTTGACTTTCCCCACCATAAGCAGAACGCAAATTACTGGCAGTAATGTTGTTTTCCATGTGACTAACACCTTCCTTTCTCATTTCTAAATTTCACAAATATTGTTTCCAATAAAAAGTAAAAATATGTGAATAAAAAGATTTAATGGCAGGCTAATAAATGTATTAAATATATTAATAAACAACATAATAAATAAGAAATAAAAATGTGATAAATGAAACTATTAGAAGGGAAGTGGACACGTTGTTTAAACATTTTAAGGATATGGAATACACAGTACGGGTAGATAGACCTGATCCGTCGTTTGCTATCAAGCTGTTGGAGCAATTTGGCGGTGGGAATGGTGAATTAAAAGCTGCCATGCAATATTTAGTCCAAAGCTTTGGCTGTAATGATGCTAAGATTAGAGATTTGATGCAGGACGTAGCGGCGGAAGAATTTAGCCACTTTGAAATGGTTGGCGAATGTATAGCTATGCTATTGGGGGACATCGATAAAATACCAAAAGATTATCCTGCTAATTACATGGCTGTCTTAGGTGGAGGGCCAACCTTAACCGATTCAGCTGGCAATCCTTGGTGTGCTACATTTGTTAATGCTACTGGCGACTTGATTACTGACCTGCAATCAAATGTTGCTGCTGAGCTTAGGGCTAAATTAGTTTATGAAAGATTGCTGCAGCAAACAGATGACCCAGGTGTTAAGGATATGATTAGATTTCTCTTAAGTCGAGAAGAATCCCATGCTACCTCCTTTAGTGAAGCAATTGCAGCTAACCCAAATAAGGGGACTATGAAGGACTTTAGAGATTCTACCTTCTCCCATATGTATATGGACTTATCACAAGGACATGGCAATTCCTTTGGCCCATGGAACCAAAATGACTTTCAAATTCTAAATGATCCTCAGCAAAAGTTTGGCGATATGCCTCACTATGGACATGATGTCAATGCTAACACTCCTAATGAGTTTGGACCAAATTATAACGACAATCAGCGAAACAATCCAAACCATCCTCATCCAAATCAACATAATCATCAATAATAAAATAAAAACTCTTGCTGATAGAGATTATATTATCTCTGAGGCTAGAGTTTTTTTTTAACTGCTTTTATAGCCGATTGGAACTCATATATTAATGCTGGTGAGAAATAATATACCTTAGCTGTTGCATATGTCACTGTCTTAATACAGTAATTTGTTTATGATAAGATTGTAAAGATAATAAAATGATTACATAAAATAAATAAATGAATTGGAGCTGATAAATGTGAACTTTTACGTAGAGCTAAGTAATTATTATGATGTAATTTTTCCACCTCAGCCGGCTCAACTAAAGCTATTGACAGAGGAGTTTGAACAAGCAGGGGCAGGGGGGAAAATCCTTGATGTAGCATGTGCCAACGGTGGCTACAGTGTTGAATTAGCTAAAAGGGGATTTGACGTTACAGGCTTCGATCTAGTTGACAAAATGATTTCGCTAGCTAAAGCAAAAAAGGAGAAATTAACAGACAATCAGTTAAAGGACAAGATTAGTTTTTTTACAGGGGATATGCGTTATGCAGACAAATACGGCCATGATTTTCAAGGAGCATTTTGTATTGGCAATAGTATAGTTCACCTTACAGATAGCGCTGATATTTATCAGGCTATTAGTAGCTTTTATAAGGCGCTGAAACCTAATGGAGTGGCAATCGTACAAATTGTTAATTTTGACCGAATCGTTAAATATAAAGTAGATTCATTAGCTACTATAGATGAAGAGAAAGCGAGCTTAGAGAGAAATTATATACATTTAGAAAATGGATTAATTGATTTCCAAACAGTGCTTACTGTTAAAGAGAGTGGAAACAACAAGGTTTATCGTAATTCAGTTCATTTAAAGCCATTACTAAAAAATGAATTAAAGCAGATGTTTATAGAAGCAGGCTTTAGCAATATTACTTTTTATGGTGGGTATAATAAAATACCCCATGATGAAAATAGTCCTGCTACAGTGGCAGTTGCCAGGAAATAGCATATTACCCATTCTGATGGGAATAATATTTGCAGAAAGGAGATGGTCATATGCTGGACCTAATAAAAGAAGGACTTAAAAGTGGTGAAAATTTAGCCACGCTACCCTTTAAAGCTATTAGAGAGATTGCAGGAGAATCCAATAAAGCTATTTCTAATATTGCTGAAATCTCAGAAGAGGTAGTAGCTATTCCCTTTAGATTAGCTCATCAAGCTATTGATACCTTTGCAGTAGATGAAGAGGAGCATATTGAAGAGCAAAGCCAAGACAACTCAGAATCTATTGAAGAGGACAATTTGATGACACCTGATGACCGAGATACCACTGCATAATATAAACTACAAGTTAAGATATAAGATTACTGCCTAAAATTAAGGCAGTTTTTTCTTGCATTTAAAAAAATTATTAGTTACAATTAC
>JAWSUQ010000184.1:0-6074 GCA_033549265.1 Bacillota bacterium | reverse complement strand
CAGCTTTGCTTCCTGATAAATTTTTGCTGCCTCTTCATGAGCCTTTCGGAGAACAGCTTTTTCTCTATTTTCTAGATCCAACTCTTTATGCTGCAGAAAATCCAGCTTTTCTATCACTTCCTGATGCAATAGCTCTGCCTGTTTTCGCTCCTGCTGGCTAATAAGCTGGTTTTCCTCTAAATTCTTAATCAGATCCGTCACCTTTACCTGCTCTTGACTGAGATAGTTTTTAGCCAAAGCCACAACCTCAAATTTTAGGCCTAGCCGCTGAGAAATTTCAAAGGCATTGCTCCGACCCGGAACACCGATTAACAGTTTATAGGTTGGTCTGAGGGAGACACTATCAAACTCAACAGAGGCATTTTCTACTCTTTCATTGGCATAGGCAAAGGCCTTAAGCTCACTATAATGAGTAGTAGCAATAGTCTTAGCTCCACTTTGATGCAGATAGGTTAGAATAGCCATAGCTAAGGCTGCCCCTTCAGTTGGATCAGTCCCTGCTCCAAGTTCATCCATCAGTACCAATGAAGCAGGCGTCAATTTATTTATAATGCCAATGATATTTGTCATATGAGACGAGAAGGTACTAAGGGACTGTTCTATGCTCTGTTCATCTCCAATATCCACAAATATCTGTTGGAAAATCCCCGTAGCGGAACCCTCTTCACAGGGAATATGCATTCCAGCTTGAGCCATAGCCACAAATAGCCCTACTGTTTTTAAGGTAACAGTTTTACCTCCAGTATTAGGTCCCGTAATCACCAGCGTATCAAAGGAATCCCCCAGCTCAATGCTTATTGGTACTACATTTTCAACAATCAATGGATGCCTGCCTTGGATAATCTTAACCCTTTGGTCGCTATATAGAGCAGGAGCACCACCATCCATTCTCTGACTAAGTTTTCCCTTGGCGAAGATAAAGTCCATCTCAGCTAAAATATCTAAATTGCCTTCAAGCTCAGCTAAGTTATCATTTACCAGCTTAGTTAGCACCGCTAATATGCGCTGAATCTCCTGCTCTTCTCGCACTTCTAGCCGTCGAAGTTCATTATTTATCTCCACCACTACCATTGGTTCAATATAAAGGGTGGCACCGCTGGCAGATTGATCGTGCAATATCCCTGGAACCTGGGCCCTATATTCAACCTTTACCGGAACCACATAGCGTTGACTGCGAATAGTAACGATGGGCTCCTGCAAGTACTTTTGAAAGGCTGTGGACCGCAAAATATTATCTAGTTTTTCTTTAACTTGCCCTTGCTTACTTCTTTTACTAGCCCTAATACTATTTAATTCTGGACTGGCGGTGTCTGCCACTTCTCCCTCTGGTAATATGCATCTCTTGATTTCTTGCTCTAGCTTCGTCAAAACCACTAACCCATCGCTTAGTTCTTTTACATGAACATATTTAGGACTTAAATTATCACAAAATCGCTTCAGGCTATGGGCTGCTCCAATAGTTTCCCCTACCTCAAATAGCATCTGTGGAGTTAAGATTCCCCCTTTCTCCACTTTGGTGAGATGAGGACCTACATCCTTAATTCCCCCTAAAGGAACCATGGGATTAAAGCGCCAAATTTCTTTTGCTTCACTAGTCTGTTCTAACCATACCTTTATAGTTTTCGGGTTGGTAATCGGTTTTAACTGACTTGCTAAATCTTTTCCTAAGCTGCTAGCACAACAATCTAATAGTTTATTAATAATTTTATTGTACTCAAGCTTTGTTAATACTTTGTCATTCATTCATTATCACCTAGCTCTCCAACACTCCTCGATAATAGTGTCCTCTAGTAAACCCTTTCGGGCTATACTTTGCCAGCTCCTCCTTGCTAGCTTCACCGCTTACTCCCGCAAATCCTGATACATCATTATAATATAAGCTTATTTCTTTTTTGTATAGTCTGATAGTCTCTTGCACCTCAACGGAATTTGCAGTTTTCAGTTCAAGGCGCCAGCTATTGGCTTTAAGCTTTGCTAGCTCTTTAACCTGATCAATCATACAAAGCTTTTTAGGATTATAGATATAGGAGCGACAAAATTGATCCTGCTCCATTGGAAATACTTCCTTTATCCTGTCCTTTAGCCCAAAGGTTTTGCCGGTACATGGCACTGAGCAGTTCTTGTTTTTGACGCGCCCCCCCAGTAAACTGCCAACAGGGCAGTACTCGGCAGTCATCATAAGCAATGATCCATGAACTATTAGCTCAGTTGCTACCTTAGCTCCCGCTAATTGCTGTAATTGCTTTAAGGTTAACTCCGGAGAGAGGGCAACCTGCTGCAATCCCTCTTTTGCGAAATATTCCATCGCCTGACTGTTAAATACGTTCAAAAAGTAATCCCCATATAGAGGCAGCTTATTAAAGTATTCTTTAGCAATATTAACCCCCCCCAGGTTCCCAACTAGTAGTCCTGATGGCTGAGCCTGCTCCACAATAGTAGTATATTTTCTAATTACTTCAGCTGCTTGATTATCGTGAATAATTCTTGGCAATACTAAGATTGCTGCGACTCTATGCTCTCTACATTTTCTTAGAGCTGAAATTAACTCATCCTTAGTAAATCTTTGTCCACTCCTATAATCTTCTCCGCCTAGATAAACTACATCTATACCTTCATTAAGAGCGGCTTCTACCGAATTGCTATTTCCAACATGGACAGCTAATGAAGGCATCACAGAATCCTTCTTACTAGGTTTGTTGCTGCTCTCATTTTTGCTTAACTGTTTCACCTCATACATAACCTGGCCTATGTCAATTTTATTGCGCCTATAAGTTTCTAGTCTCCTAGCCTCCAAAGCTTCGATAGCTTCTCGCCTCACCTGGTTTATTACACTCATCGGTATCATTACGCCCGGTTCAATATCAAAGGTTAGCTCCTCTATTTTAAAGGCTGTATTGCCTAAGCGATCTAACTGATTCCTCAAAACCTCTTCGGCTAAGGGTCTCTTTTCAGCCCTTTCGCCAATAAAATCACTTTTTATCTCCACCAGGTTGCCAAGCTCATCTTTAGCAGTTAGCCTTAATGGCTCTCCAATAGCCGCCTTAGCATTGAATATGAGGGGAATCAGTCTTTTTTTATTATCTTTGTAGGATTCCTGAGCCTTTGTCATCAGTTTATGGTCATGGTTCTTAAAAACTCGATCCCCTGGGTTTACTCGCTTAGGCAAGTCTATCAGCACTGCTTGGCCGGGAACGGCCTCATCTACCTGATGTTTCCCCAGCAAAATTCTACCTACCGAGGTAGCTACTCTCCCTCCTTGGCTTACCCATATTTCGATTCCATCTCCGACAGCTAGGGGAATCTCGAGTTTAATTAGAGCTTGCTTAGATGCAGAATTATAATTCTGGACTCTACCTAGCAATAACCCTCTGTTATTAGGCCTGTTAAAGCTGATATAATCCTTGCCTGGATTGCCCTTTAGAAAAGCATTGGTAAAATCTCGGTTAAATATTTGCTTTAGCTCTTGTTCCTGCTCTGATTTAATTAGGTAATGTTCATCACTGTCAAGCATATCTAAAGCTTGACGATAGTTGGCTACAACAGTAGCCACATACTCGGGCCTTTTCATGCGTCCTTCAATTTTCAGGGACTTTACCCCAGCTTCTACTAAATCCGGCAACAGCTCAAGGGTATATAAATCCTTAGGACTTAATAAATGTTCTCCTACTTCTGCCACTGCAGCTGTGTTTCCAGCTGCATCCACCAGTTGATAGGTCAGCCGACATGGTTGGGCGCAGGCTCCCCTGTTACCGCTACGACCGCCAATTAGACTACTCATAAGGCATTGACCTGAATAGGAAACGCATAGCGCACCATGAGAAAATACCTCTAACTCTGCTTCCGGTACCTTTTGATGGATTAGACTAATATTTTCAAGGGATAGTTCCCTTGCTAGGACAACTCGCTCTAAGCCAATCTCTTTAAGATGCTGTACACCAAAGGAATTAAAAATTGCCATTTGCGTGCTGGCATGTACTGGCATCCCTGGTATTAGCTTAATTATCAGATGCATAAGGCCAATATCCTGGACAATAACTGCATCTACACCGATATTATGCAAGCGGCTGATAAACTCAGCTGCTGCTATAAATTCCCCTTCATCTATTAATGTATTAACAGTTACATATACCTTGGCTCCCCTAAGATGGGCATAATCACAGGCTTCTTTAATAGCAGCCAGTTCAAAATTGCTGGCATATTTTCTGGCACTAAACAGTGTGCCGCCAAGATAGACTGCATCAGCACCATTCTCTACTGCCGCTACAAATGCATCCCAGCTCCCTGCTGGCGCCAGCAGTTCAATCTGCTGAGTCATTGAGCTACCCCCTTTTATTAAGAAAAGCTTGGCTTCGCCCAAAATTTCATGGGCGAAGCCGTACTGTACTTTATACTTCACTAGCGTGTTACACGAATCATTCCTGAACAAGTAATAATATCTACTCCCTGAGCTGCTAGCTTATCAAGAATCAAGTTCATACCCAAAGAGTCGCTGGCTAAGTGACCAGCAATAATTACATTAATGTGATTTTTTTCAGCCTCCTTGCGATGTTTCTCACCCATATGCATACCAACAATGGTTCCTACACCAGCTTGGCTCAATTTAGCGTAAGCATCCTCAGAACCGCTAGTACCGCCAGTCATATCAACTAATATCTTACCGGCTCGCTTTTTCTTTGAGCCCACCACAATCTTTGGCCCAGCTCCTATCTGGATAGCCTCTTTATATTCTGGTATTTCTTTTAAAATTTCTACAATTTCCCCTACCGTTTCCGGCTTTTTTTCCTCAAATAGTTTATTTAAAAATTCCGTCACTACGTTATCAGCTGGGGTATGACAGCACATGAGGGATATATTCAGTATTTTGGCAAAATCCACAGCCCTATTATGGTTAATTGGCATCAATCCCCTACCAACTTCACTAATCCTACTGGCCAAAATCCCTTCTGCTACATTGATAGGAACACCCATTTTATGTAAAATATCTTCTTGCAAATGCATTACCTCATGGAGTTTGGCCATAGCTTTTCCCTCAGGATGGTGAGCTATTACCAAGTCAATTGGTTGTCCTTTTTCCCCCAATTTATCGGCCAGCAGCATTTCGCTGCCATCAATATCTATTCCCACTAACAATCGGTTTACCTCTGATTCTACATCTCCATATAGCACCCTGGTATCACTATAAGGATTCATTAGCTTTTCCTGATCAAATTCATCTTTTTCATTTTCCTTTAATTCATCTAAGGCCTTTTTATTATCTGCAAGTAATTTGTCAATTTGAAATTGCTCTCTTGGGTCAGCATCCTTTCCCATTTGAATAGTTAACTCATAAATATCCTTTAGCTTCATTTTCTATTCCTCCTTATTTGTACTAATTCTAAAATTAATGGGGTTATGTCTTCTAGAGAAAATACTGGTATAGCATGGGCCTCCTCTGCTTCACTGATAATTAATGTGGGTACAGGATTTTCTGTATGATGATTATGACTAATATCTTCGATATTGCCATGATCACTAGTTATTATTACTACAGTATTTGTTAAATCAATAGAATTTATAATACCAGCTATTAAACTGTCTAGAGTTGATAGTATACTCTGTATCTTAGGATAATCCTGCTGATGACCTGCTAAGTCAGACTGAAAATATTCAAAAAGGGTAAAATCGTAATGACCGCTGATTGTACCTATTCGGTGGCCTGCTTCAACTGGCTCTACTAATGAAACGTCAACACCCTGTTTAATTAATAAGTGATTAGTAATATCCTGGTAGACCCCATTTCCCTGTAAGAGGTCTTCAATGGTTCTTAAGGAAAACCTATTAGCTAATGCGGCGGTAGTAGTGACAGAATGATATTTTTCTTGGCTGATATATTTGCTAAAAAAGTCTGGGCGGTATACGTTGGCAAAAGTACCCGTTAAACCTAGCGTTGAAAGCTTGCCATAGATATTTTCCCTTTTTATTAGCTCCCTTAATTTTTTATTAGGAAATCCCCGCAGATGATTACCTAAGTATTTTGCCCCATTAACCCCAGTTAAAATAGTTGCTTGCCCAGAAGCGCTTTGA
The DNA here is from genome assembly GCA_033549265.1 of Bacillota bacterium. GTDB lineage: Bacteria > Bacillota > Desulfitisporia > Desulfitisporales > JAWSUQ01 > JAWSUQ01. Next base: position 11 of record JAWSUQ010000184.1, on the reverse strand, counting down.
GGGATTCCCGC
>JAWSUQ010000183.1:0-6076 GCA_033549265.1 Bacillota bacterium | reverse complement strand
ATAGATTAAGCTTTTCTGCCAATAAATGCACCTTCGCTTTATTATCATTTAGTCTACTATTCATGGCATTAACTAGCTTTATTTCCTGTTGGTCTATTTGCTGCTTACGTTGATTCAGCTGGGAGTTAAAATTTTTATGAAGAGATCTTAGCTCGAGGTTAACTAATTGCTGCTTTTTAATTTGTAGCTGTCGCTTAAAGCTAACATAGAGCCGTTGTTCTAGCTGCTGAAGCTGATGCTTCAGCTGACTTTTCAAAGGTACAGTCAGTTCAGCAGCAGCAGAAGGGGTAGCTGCCCTTAGGTCTGCTACAAAATCTGCTATAGTAAAGTCAGTTTCATGGCCAATTCCTGAAACTATTGGAATATGACTGGCGAAAATAGCTCTGGCCACCTCTTCTGTATTAAAGGCACCCAACTCCTCGATAGAGCCTCCACCTCTACTAACTATTATAACATCTATGTTCGATATTTGGTTAAGATTTTTGATAGCTTGGACTATTTGCTTAGGTGCTAATTCGCCTTGGACCTGGGTTGGTGCAATTACAACTTGCATTTGGGGGAATCTACGAAATACCACTGTGAGGATGTCCCTAATAGCAGCGCCTGTTGGTGATGAGACAATACCGATTTTCCTTGGCAAAACCGGTATCGCCTTTTTAACAGAAGTATCAAACAAGCCTTCATCCGTTAACTTTCGTTTTAGCTGTTCAAATGCTAAGCTAGTAGCTCCGTAGCCCTCGGGATGAAGCTCTTCTACGTATAGTTGATATTGTCCATCTCTTAAAAACAAAGAAATATTGCCTCTGGCTAAGACACTTAACCCATTTTCAATGTTAAAAGGTACACTGGAACTATAGCTTTTAAACATCACTGCCTTTAGAACGCTCTGCTTATCCTTTAAGGTAAAATACATATGCCCAGAGCTATGATGCTTAAAATTTGAGATTTCCCCTTTTACCCATATATTACGAAGAAGCCGGTCATAATCCAGCTTCTCCTTAATATAACTATTTAATTGCGTTACAGAAAAAATACTAAAGGGCATGAGTTATTCAACTAGCCTTTCTTATTCATTAAATATTCATGAATTGCTCCAGCTGCTTTTTTACCAGCACCCATTGCTAAAATAACTGTAGCAGCACCAGTAACTACGTCCCCACCAGCGTACACTGCCTCCTTGGAGGTTGCACCATTATCATCACAGATGATTGTTCCTTTGCCAGGCTTTAATTCAAGGCCAGGTGTTGTAGAGGTTACTAATGGATTTGGTCCCTGTCCGATAGCAATTACAGCTGTGTCAATCTCTACAATATGTTCAGAATCCTTTATTTGTACAGGCTTACGTCTACCTGAAGCATCAGGCTCTCCTAGCTCAAATTTTACACATTTCATAGCAGTTAAGGTACCATTGTCATCCCCAATAAATTCTATTGGGCTGGTTAATAGCATTAACTTAACGCCTTCTTCTAACGCATGTTCGATTTCTTCGTGACGAGCTGGCATTTCTTCTTCAGATCGTCTATAGACAATATAAGACTCTTCCGCACCTAAACGCAATGCTGTTCTAGCAGCATCCATTGCTACGTTTCCTGCTCCCATAACAGCAACTTTCTTGCCAACTTTGATAGGTGTCTTATATTCTGGGAAGCGATATCCCTTCATTAGGTTTGTTCTAGTTAAGAATTCATTAGCTGAGTATACTCCATTGTAGTTTTCTCCGGCAATACCCATAAAATATGGTAGACCAGCACCAGTTCCTAAGAATACAGCATCAAAGCCTGAGCTCAATAACTCATCTACAGAAGTAGCTTTCCCTACTACAGTGTTAGTTTCAAACTTAACTCCTAGATTTTTAATATAGTCTATTTCAGCTTGAACAACATCCTTTGGCAATCTGAACTCTGGAATTCCATACATCAATACGCCGCCAGCTACATGTAAAATCTCAAAAACGGTAACTTCATGGCCTAGCTTAGCTAAATCTCCCGCCACTGTAACCCCTGCAGGACCTGCCCCTACAACAGCTACTTTAAAGCCTGTGGCAGCATCCTTTTCTCCTGGCGCTACTCCAGTTTTAAGCTCGTAGTCAGCTGCAAATCGTTCAAGTCGTCCAATACCTACTGGTTCACCTTTTTTGCCAACAATACATCTTTCCTCACACTGGGATTCCTGGGGACATACTCTTCCACAGATTGCAGGCAAATTGTTCTTTTCTTTAATTTTCTTGGCAGCTCCACTGAAGTCCTTTTCCTTAATTAACTTAATGAAATCTGGAATAGGCACCTCAACTGGACAGCCCTCCACGCATTTTGGCTTTTTACATTCTAAACAACGATCTGCTTCTTTTAGTGCATCGGCTTCACTATATCCGATAGCAACTTCACCAAAATTTTTAATTCGCTCTGAACTATCCTGACAAGGCATAGCGGTTTTTTCTAGATTTATTTTTGACATGAATGGTCACCTCCACAACACTGAGATGCTGATGCACGAGCTTCTTCGTCTTTATACATAGCTAATCTACGCATAGCTAATTCAAAATCTACTAAATGAGCGTCAAACTCTGGTCCATCAACACAAGCGAATTTTGTTTCTCCACCTACATCTACACGGCATGCACCGCACATTCCAGTTCCATCAACCATAATTGGGTTTAAGCTAACAATAGTTCTTACACCATATGGCTTAGTGGTGCTAGCTACTGCTCGCATCATTGGCATAGGTCCAATAGCCCAAATACAGTCAACCTTCTTCTCATCTAATACTTTCTTAATCAAGTCAGTTACAAATCCTTTATGGCCATAGCTACCATCATCTGTAGCAACTAAGAGCTCATGGCTGGCAGCTTTCATTTCCTCTTCCCATATCAAAAGCTCTTTGTTTCTAGCACCAATGATAGAAATAACTTCATTGCCAGCTTCTTTTAATGCTCTAGTTATTGGGAAAACAGGTGCTACTCCTAATCCACCACCAACACATAAAACGGTTCCAAAGTTTTCTACTTCTGAAGCATGACCTAGGGGGCCAACAAAGTCTAGGATATAGTCCCCTTCTTCAAGCTCACCCATCAGCTTACTTGTTAAGCCTACTTCTTGAATAATTGTAGTAATAGTGCCTGTCTCACGATTAAAATCAGCTATTGTCAAAGGGATTCTCTCCCCTTGCTCGTCAAGCCGCAACATAAAAAACTGCCCTGGTTCAGCTTTGGCAGCCACTTTTGGCGCTAGTACTTCAAATAGCTTTATACTAGGTGCCAAGACTTCTTTCTTTACCACCTTATACATTACTTAAAAACCTCCCTCATCCAAATGCTTTGGTTTTTGCACAAAAAAATATATGTCACATTACTTCGTTAATAAAAGTGCATATTCCTGCTTGCTTTTGAAAAATTTACTGGTTGAGAATATTATTACGAGTGCAAATAAAACCTTCTGCCTATTAATGCCACCCCTACGCCGTTATCACTGCTTAGCTTTGGCTCAGCAAAATAAAGCTTTGCCTTTTTGGAGGCCAGTTTTTTCACAAGCTGCTGGCGAATATAAGCATTGGCGCTTACACCACCAACTATAAGAATATGGTTGATCTTTGTTACTGCAACAGCTTTTTCTAATACTTTTCTCAAGGTATTTACAATACATTGCTCAGTGGCTCTGGCTATTTGATGATGGTCACTTCCTGATTTAATTAGCCTCTGTACTGCACTTTCTGGTCCGGAAAAACTAAAATCTAAGCTTCTCACTACCGATGGAATAGTAATCTCCTGAGTTGTAACATTATTTGCCATTACTTCAAGGGCAGGCCCACATGGAAATGGTAGCCCTAAGGCTACCCCAATTCTGTCAATAAATTGTCCTGCATGGAGATCTAATGATTTGCCTAACAGTTCTTCGTCAAAGCCAAAGGGTTTGGCTCTGTTAGTTATTCTCAAGAGCTCTGAGGTTCCACCCGATAGATGCAAAGCTAAAAATTTATCTTTTGCCAATAATTCATCACTGCAGCCAGCCATAATGTGGCCTTCCTGATGGGTTGTAAGGTAGAGTGGTATTCCTAAAGAGGCTGCTATTGTTTTGGCATGACTATAGCCCGCCATAAATACAGGCATGTATGAGTCCTTCACCGGTCGGGGCTTTTCACTTACTGCTATAGCTTTAAGCTGCTTTCGGTCTAAGTGACTGAACAAATCCTCCACTAACTCTGGCAGATTGTTAACATGTTGCCAGACTGCCTTTGATTGCTGAAGCCCCCGTTCACCTTCAACAACATGCAATATACGACGGCAATCTTTAATTATGACTCCTCTTTCATTTACAGCAGCCACTGAAGTTGTATAACAGCTTGTGTCGATTCCAATATACATTATAATCCCTATTCCTTTGACAGTGTTTTACTAATATTATCTAAGACACCGTTAATAAACTTGGTTGAATCCTCGGTGCCAAATACCTTTGCCACCTCTACCGCTTCGTTAATTGACACAGATTGAGGTATATCGGCTAAATAGATTAACTCAAAGATGGCAATTCGCAAAATATTGCGGTCCACGTTTGGTATTCGCTTGATATCCCACTCAATTAAATGCTTCTTCAAAACCTCATCAATTTCAGTTAGATTGTCTACAACTCCATTAACTAAGGTTAGAAAAAAATCTTTACTTTTTGCAGCTGCAGCCTCCTCTTCGAGGATGTTTTCGATAGCTTGTTGGCTAGCTATTTTGCCAACATCTATCTGGAATAGCGTCTTTAATGCCATTTCTCTAGCTAGTCTTCTGCTCACAAAATTTCACTCCTCTAAGTAAGCTCTAATATCTATCTCGATTAACAACTTTGTCTATTAGCTTCCTAAAGTCACCCTGCTCATCAACTTTTTTCCCAATATAGTAGCCGACTATGATACTTAGAGTAATAAAAATAGTCTTTAATAAACCAAATATGGCAGCAGATATTCCAAATACAAGGCCTAAAATAACACCAATGAGCCGTCCCCGTTTGTCTGGGTCAAGCAACTGGTCTATTAGCTTGTCTAACATGTGAAACACCCCTTTATTCAACTCTTCCCCGCAGTTCCTTAGTTACTGCCTGGATAATCACTCTTACTTCTACTACTGCAACCCCAGCAACCTGTTCCACTGTACTCTTAACTGCTTCCTGTAGTTGTACTGAAGCTTGGGGAATATTTTCTTCAGCATTAATACTGCCCTTTATCAAAACAGCTATGCCATTATCGGTTTGTTTAATAATAGGTTTAATGTCTCGTATTCCCATAACCTTCTTAGCTGCTTTAATCACTAGCTCTTCCACTGCATCTAGGGAAATACTAACTGCCCCTAGCTGCGTAGTTTTTATGATCGTATGAGTTGACTGAGTTGTTCTGAGGGTAAAAAATACAATATAAATACCTAATATAGCTAAGGCTAGTCCAATTAAACCCAACAGCCATCTTTGACTGATATCTTCTAAGGCAAGGTCAAGCATCAATAGCGGTTGCTTCCAGCCCAAAGTCATTACAGCCAATAGTAGCATTAATATTGAAAATAATAAGGTATAAATCCGCATAATAGTTTTCTCAAATAGCTGCATTTCTTCCTCTCCTTTCAAACACGATCCTTTATTTCAATGGGAATAACCCCCTAAACTATAGGGGGTTAAAGTTATCTCACTCGAGGTTCAATTTCACTATCTATTTCTTTAGGGAAAACTACACCTTGAATGTGTACATTGACTTCTACTACCTTTAGTCCTGTCATTGATTCCACTGCATCCTTCACAGATTGCTGAATTTTAGTAGCAACCTCTGGAATCGAACTGCCAAATTCAACGATGGCATATATGTCAACGGCAGTTTCTTTTACACCAACCTCTACCTTAACCCCTTTAGAAAGGTTTTTTCGGCCAACGAGCTCTGCTATACCACCAACTATGCCGCCGCTCATTCCTACGACTCCATTGACCTCGGTGGCAGCTAGTCCAGCAATTATCGCTACGACATCATTTGCAATCTTAATAGTACCTAAGTCAGTACTTGTAAGCTTTTCACTTTGTTCATTCAATGAATCCACCCCCATTTTTCTATATTATAC
>JAWSUQ010000182.1:0-6168 GCA_033549265.1 Bacillota bacterium | reverse complement strand
GCAATAGTGCCTACACTTTTGGGCCACTCCATTTTTAACTGGGCACTAAAATGGGTAAAGGCCGCCTTGGTGTCTGTAGTGATTTTAGGCGAACCTGTAGGTGCAACTATACTAGCATACATTTTTTTAAATGAAGCGCCTACCTACCAGCAAATATTAGGTGGCCTTGTTATTTTAGTTGGATTAACAATATTTATCATAAACATCAATAGTAAGTCAGGAGATTCAAAATGAATGATATAATAATATGGTATTACCTTATTATAAACGCAGTTTCCTTTATGGTAATGGTCTGGGATAAGGGCTCAGCCATCAATAGTACTGCCAGGGTGCCGGAGAAAAAGCTATGGTTATTGGCTATTACGGGCGGACCCTTGGGAATGTTTATGGCAGGCAAGTTAGTCCGGCATAAAACTCTGAAGCTTAGCTTTAGCCTTGGCTTGCCTGCGCTGATTCTATTGCACTTAGTTGTTTTAAGATGGATGTTTATGTAAAACACAATTAAAAAGTGGTTAATGGAGCTTTCCTTCATCTATTAGCTCTGCTAAAATCTCTACAGTATGTAAAACTTTTATGTCTTTTCCCTGCTTATGAATCCCACCTCTTATTTGCATTATACAGCCTGGGCAGTCAATGGCCACTAAATCCGTCTCGGTCTTTTCAATGTTTTCTATTTTCCGCTTTAAAATAGGGGCTGAAATTTCGGGAAACTTTAAGCTGTACGAACCGCCCATTCCGCAGCACATATCAGGCTCAGCCATTTCAACCAGCTCCATATTACCAAGCTTTGTCAGAATTGACCTAGACTCTTGATAAACCCCTGTGGTTCGCTTTAGATGGCATGAGTCATGGTACGTAAATTTTCTACCAGAAGGCTTTTGAAACGCTTTGGCCAGTTCTTCTTTTTTCTCCTCAAAAAACAATTTGCACAAATCAACCGTTAGCTGATTCATCAGCTTTGCCTTCCCGCCCCATTTAGAATCATGCTCAAAGTCCTTTAAGTATTCCTTTTGCAGCACTACAGTGCAGGTAGGACATGCAGATACGATGCAATCGGCTTCATGTCGCAGCATGGAGCCCATTGTGTCCTTTGCTAAGGTAAGGGAGGTGTTCCTAGCACCATTATATTTGGATGGTGCGCCACAACAGGTTTGGTCGTGCGGGAACATCACCTTGTATCCTAAGCTGTTCATAACCTTTACTAATGCTGTTCCTTGACTAGGATAGATAAAATCAATTAAACAGCCAGCATAAAATATCGCTTTTTTAGGCAAATTCTCTTTTTGCTCTATCTCATTAAAGCGGTCTCTAAATGGTTTATCCGCTAAAGCAGGAAAGCTTCTGAAATTAGTGAGCGCAGCATAAGGCTTAGGTAAATCCCGAATGAATTTTTTATTTTTTTCTAAAACCGGCTTTTGAGCAACTGCTCCCAGCCTCAAGGCAGAATGAAAGATCTTTTTTCGAGGGAGGATTCGATTAATAATAAGATCCTGCACCTTAGGAAGGCCTTCAGTTTCAGTTAATTGCTTTCTAATCTCTAGAATCAGCTCTGGAATATCAATCAATCCAGGGCATACCTCCTTACATCGACCACATTGTATGCACATTGCTTGGATATCATTAGAGGATTTCATCCCATCTGTCCAGGCTGTTAATATTATACCTATCCCTCCAGCATATACCTTGCCATAAACATGACCGCCGATTACCCGATAAATTGGACATACATTAAGGCAGGAAGCACACCTAATACATTGCAAGGCTTCCTTAAAAATGGGGTCATTTCTCATAGCGCTTCTCTTATTATCCAGTAATATTATATGGAGGTCTTTATCAGTATTGTCTATATTCTTTGCTGCTCCCGTCAGCATAGTGACATAGCTAGTGAGAGTCTGTCCAGTAGCGCTTCTAGGCAAAGCCCTCATTACTAAAGCTGCATGTTCAATCTTGGCAATCAGTTTCTCAAGTCCTACTACAGAAACTTGAGTTTTGGGAAGGGTGGTCACAAGTCTGGCATTTCCCTCATTAGTCAGTAGAACTAATGAGCCCGTATCTGCAATAGCCATATTAGCACCTGTTATTCCCAGATCCGCTTCTAAAAAAGCCTTGCGCAGCTCCTTACGGGCAACCTTCACTAGATTATTAATATCAGGTGTTAACTGTTGCCCTGTGGCCTTGCTAAATAGGCTGGCAACCTCCTCCTTCGTCATATGTATGGCCGGCATTACCATATGAGAAGGTCTCTGGCCCGCCAGCTGGATAATCCACTCCCCTAAATCCGTTTCTGTTACCTTTAATCCTTCCTTTTCTAAAGCTTCGTTCATATGTATTTCTTCAGTAGCCATGGATTTAGATTTGACGACTTTGCTTAAACCCTTCTTCTTTGCTAAATCTATGATATATTGATTAGCAGCCTGAGGATCATTTAAGCGAACAACGGTAGCTCCCCTAGCTTCAGCATTCCTTTTAAATTCTTCAGCCAGCTCCTCCATATGGTCAGCAGCGTAGGACTTAGCCTTGGCTATTTGCTCCCTTATATCCTCAAAATTCAATCCTTGATAGGCTTTTTCTCTAGAAACTATATATGCCTCTGAGAAGCGATGAAGTGCACCAAACAAGTTGGAGTTTTGTAATGCTTCATCTATATCTCTTTTGATTCCAGTCTTAGCCATGATTAATAATCCCTCCTAATCAAAAAAACTAATCAACCAATATTATTTCTAATCTTTCTGGTCCATGAACTCCAATGGTCAGTACCCGCTCAATATCTGCAGTTCGAGAAGGGCCTGTAATAAATGAGAAATATGCAGGTGGTTTAACCTTAATCTTTTCGATAACATCAGGGGTCTGGGCAAATACATTTTTACTATTAACTAAAACAATATGGGTATTTGGCAGCATTGAAGCTATTCTAGCTCCGGCATCTGATGCATCAGAAACAACACTACCGGTCTCCGCTAGGACACTATCTGCTTCAGTTACGCCAAAAGCTGCATTTTCAGCATGATCAATAAAATTAGTTTGGTGAACGGGTTGAGTGCATTTGAGACTATCAAATTTATCTAAAATTGCTCCTTTGACCCAAAGCACACCAGTTCCTTCGGCATCTGTTTCATTTATCAATTTCTCCACCAATTCCTTGGCCTTTTCTTTAGATCCTGCCTGATGCACAGATGCTCCCACTGCTTCCGCCTGCTTGACAAATAAACTAAGCTTTTCTTCCATCAGCAACACTCCTTGAAAAATTTGCATTCTATCTATATTTTGCTCTAAACTATAATAAATATTATGTATAAAAAAACACCCAACTTTTTAGCTGAGTGTTTCAGAAACATACTAGTTAATTTAGCAATTTAATGGAAGAGAAATTTTGACTATGGTCAGGTTGTCTTGACGAGAAATGCTTAAGCTGCCTCCTGCTGTCTCAATTATTTGTTTGCTTATCAACAAACCTAATCCAGTACCTTTTTCTTTAGTAGTTATAAAAGGCTTACCTATGTCGTTCACTATTTGCTTAGGGAATCCTGATCCATTATCTATAATAGAGATAACTGCGCAACTATCTTTCTGCTCTGCTTTAACCCTAAGCCATCCAGTTCTACTGTCTACCGCCTCAATTGCATTTTTGATTAAATTTATTAATACTTGCTTTATGGCCGCTTCATCCCCGAGTAAAAATTTGTCAGCCCCTGATTCTTTTATTATCATTACCTCTTTATTTTCAGCATAAGGCTCCATTAACAAACAGCATTGCTTTAGTACCTGCTGGAGCTCGAATTTTTTTATCTCTCTTTTTATCGGTTTAGCCATTTCCATAAATTCGTTAATAATACCCTCCATCCGGTGCAGATCACTTTCCATAACTTCCAGTACCTGTGGATCAAGTTGTTTCTGACGGAGAAGGGCTAGTTGGACAAATCCCCTAATTGAAGTTAAAGGATTCCGAAGCTCATGAGCAATAGCAGCCGCCATTTGGCTGACAGTCTCCATTTTTTCCATAGCTACAAAATGCTCTTGCAGCTTATACCGCTCTTCTAATAAACTATTTTTTTGCAAAATATAGTAAAAAAACAAAACTATCATTATAGCAAGCAAATAATATGTAATATTATTAATTATTAAGGAGATGTAGGCTTTTTTGATTTTTTCTGCATCATGCAAAATGGCTACTGTCCAATCGAAATCCGGGATTCTTTTTGCAGCTATAATAAAATGTTCATCATTAAGAAACCGCATATCAATCAGGCTGGGATTATTTACGAGGCTAACCTCCTCATTTTTTATAAAAAAAAGGCTTTCAAGATCACTTTTAGCTAGTTCAGGTCCCGAAAAATATACAACATCGTTCATTTTATCAGTAAGCACTACCTCCCAGTCATCATTAGCTGGTAAGCTAGCTAGGCGATCCCTGATATTGCTGATGTTAATTACTCCTATCATCACTCCTACTATTTCATAATCTTTTTTGATAGGTGTGTAATAATATAAAACTTCTTCATTCAATATTACACAGGTTTTTACTTTAGAGATAACGTTTTCACCAGATAATGCCAGCTTAAAGTAGTCACAGTCAGACAAATTTCTATTATCTAATTCAGCCTTTGCTGCAATTGCTTCCCCTAAAATGTTGTAGATTAAAATATTATCGAAAATCTCTATACTATTTAATTCTGACAGCAAGCTCTGGGCACCAGCTGCATCGATATTTTTAATCTCTTTACTGCTTTTTAAAACCTCAAAAACAATTTGCACCTGTGACAGATATTTTTCTACCATCATAGTATAATTGTTTAGATAATTAGACAGATCTTCAGTAACTCTTAACCTTTCATTTTCTACTTCCTGCATTACAAAAAATAGCCATATGAATGTTATAATAATTATTATCACTAAAATTCTATAGATATTAGGTGAAGCTGAAAAATACTTCTTGTTCAATACACCTATCAACTCCTTTAAAAAAAGGGTTTAATTATCTTAAATTAATGATAATATTTTTTTTACAAATAATGTTAATATTTTTTTTATATTCGACACTAGCCGTCAGATTCCTTCCCTTTGTGGATATAATTAGAGTTTTACACTATAATAATTTAATAGTATAATAGGAATCAAATAAATATAGGAGGTATATAGGTGAGCAAAAAATCAATGAAAAAGAAAACTGTAGTGGCTAAGAAGCAGGACAATTCCAGATATTTTATTATAGGCATGGTAGTATTTATGGTACTACTTTTTGCGGTAATGTTAGGATCAGTAATGAAAAAAGATTCACCCGCATCTAGCAGCTCCGATCCCAATCTGGTGAAGTTAGAGCAAGTAATGAGTAGAATTGCCACTAGAGAAGCTAGATTAAAGGAAAACCCAGATGATATCTCAATAACAGAATCCTTAGCAAATGACTACTATGATGCAGGTATGATAAATTTATATGAAATTGGTGACGATAAGCAAGCTAGTTTTCTGCTGGAAGAGGCTGTAAACTATTATTTAAAGGTTTTAGATAAAAAACCAAAAAATATGAACGTACGGGTTGATATGGCCACAATTTCATGGAGAATATCTAGCGACTACTACGAATTTGCTGATACCCATTTTAAAAAGGCAATTGCAGAGGACCCTAATTTCTTGTTTGCTAGGACAAACTATGGTAATTTCTTGTTTTATGCTTTAGGAGATTACGCCGGTGCCATAGAACAATGGGAGGCTGCTCTAAAGCTTAAGCCTAGCGTTCAAGATATTGCTAAATTAACAAGCCAAATAGACGAGGCAAAACAATTACTGGGTAATTAATTTTAAAAAGGCTTTGCCATCCTAATTAGGATGGCAAAGCCTTTAGTTTTTTAGCAAGAGTATCCTATGTCACTAACAACAGTAAATTTACCTATGCTAGCAACATAGTCTATTACTCCATTTGATAAGTACTGAGCAACTAATCTGTCCCAAATAAACGTGATCCCTTCCGCAATCTCACTATTATCATCTTCCCTTTTTAGCTCATCCAGAGCTATCCCAAAGGTGGGGCCGCCTCAGCCCAACCCCTTAACTACTATTCGAACTAATTTAGCCTCTCCGCTCTCTTGAAGCAGAATTTTAATTTTTTCCTTTGCAGCGGTTGTAACTTTTAACACTATCTAGCACCACCTTTTTTTATTTGATCTAACTAAT
>JAWSUQ010000181.1:0-6187 GCA_033549265.1 Bacillota bacterium | reverse complement strand
CACACATCAACACAAGCCCCACAATCGGTACACTTTTCCGGATCTACCTCAACAACACCGTTAACTAATGTTAAGGCATCAAATGGACATTGCTCTACACACAAGCCACAGCCAATACACTTATCCTTGGCTATTTGTACTGCCATATATGCTCACACCTTTCTAAGGTCCTTATTAACTATCTATCTGCAATTATTTTAGTTTTTAAAAGGGTATCTACTAGCTGAGCCACTGCTTTTTTAGGATCTTTATCCGCCCCTTCGATGATTTCTCCTTTTTCTCTGGCTGGCGGTGGAAAAATTTTACGAACAGTAGTAGGCGAACCCTTCAGCCCAATTTTTTCTTCATTAATCGCAAGGTCACTTTTAGCCCAATATTTAGGCTGATATTGCGCTGCCTTTATTAAGTTAGGCAAGGAAGCATATCGTAACTCATTTAAATCCTTTAACACAGTAATAAGGGCTGGCAGCTTAGCTGAAACAACCTCCTTCGACCCTTCTAGCTTTCGGTGCACTATAATTTCTTGCTTAGCTAAGTCAACCCGCTCAACCTTCATTACATAGGTAAGCTGAGGCAACTCTAATCGCATGGCAATTCCGGGCCCCACTTGGGCTGTGTCTCCATCTATTGCCTGCTTGCCACAAATAATTAAGTCAACTGGCTCCTTTTCTGCTATTTTTTTGATAGCTTGGGCTAAGACATAGCTGGTTGCCAAGGTATCTGAGCCAGCAAAAGCCCGGTCAGTTACCAGGATTGCATCATCTGCGCCGAAGCTAATGGCTCTTCTTAAGGCTTCGTCAGCTTGAGGCGGCCCTAAACTAATAATGGTGACTTTGCCACCATATTTTTCTTTAAGCTGAACCGCCTCTTCTACGCCATGGATATCATATGGATTTACAATGGAAGGCACACCCTCCCTTATTAAAGTGTTGTTCTTTGGATCTATCCGAACCTCTGTTGTATCGGGAACCTGTTTGATACAGCATACTATATGCACTTAAGCCACTCTCCCTTACGGTTTTAGAACTATAAATCAATGCTTTCTACTAGTTTTAGTCAGCAGTCAAAAAATATACAAGAAAAAGAGGTGCCATTTTAGCACCTCTCTTAAAAATCCATCTTATTCTAATTTATTTAACCTTTCCCGTGAACTCTCGGAACACAAATTTGGTCGCCAATGTTAATTACATCAGGATTTGTGATTTGAGGATTTGCAGCAAGAATAGCATTAACAGTTGTGCCAAAGCGCTGAGCAATCTTAAATAAGGTATCTCCTCTTTGCACTATATAGATAGTGAAGCTAGGTGGACATACTGTTGGCATTGGTGTTGGTGTTGGCGATGGCGTTGGTGTTGGCGTTGGTGTTGGTACTACTACTAGTACAACGTCCACTACTACTTCAATCTGTACTGTTTCGGTAACCTTAGCAAATAAGGCAATTACTGCTGTCTGTCTTCTAAAGCGATCTGGTTGACCAGGAATTGGATCATGAGTTACAAACTCTACCTCAGGGAATACCTGCAAGCTATGTCCTGGTCTTGCCCCTGGAATATCTACAAAGCCTGTAAAGCGTTCTTCTACGCTTTGCTCGAAGATAGCATCATCTGTTGCACTTACGTAGAAAATTTGTTTTCTCAATACACCTTCAATTATAACCTTATCGCGAATTACTGTAGTATCTCTGCGGATAATCTCTACATTAGAAACAACATCAATAATTTTCTTCACTGGATGATCAAACTCAATATCCTGCCGTAAGGTAATCTGGCGCTCACCTTCGCCTACTACTGCTTGAACCTTTAGTAGTTCGCGGAATACGTCTACGCCTTGACCTATAACATCAGTTACTACTTCAATCTGCAGCTCTTCAGTTACTTTAACAAAAACCTCTAAAATTGCCGTTTGTCTAGCTTGGGCAAAGCCCTCCTGAGGTGACCCATCCCGTAGATCATGGGAAATATGCTCTACATCTACAAAAACTTGAGTATTCATCCCTGGTCTAGCGCCTGGAATATCAACATGTGCTACAAACCGCTCATCTACTCCAATTTCAAATAACCTTCCAGTGTCGTGCTCAACGTAGAATATTTGCTTATGCAAATTCCCTTCAACAATAACCTTATCAGGAACTATTGTAGTGCTAATATCCTCTACTCTAGAAGTAACGTCCCTTATTTTCTTGACCCTTCTAGGAAATTGTACTTCCTTAACTAAGGATACTTGCTCTGAATCCTCTCCTACTACACTTTGCACCTTAAGCAATTCTCTTACTACTTCTAAGTCTAATGATGGAGGTGCAATTACATCTGTAATTACCTCTAGCTGAACTGTTTCTGTTACCTTTACGAACACCTCTAATACTACTGTTTGTCGCCATACATCCTCCACTGGTGATGGAGTCGGAGTTGGTGTTGGTGTTGGATGATGCCCATGATGGTGCTGGGCTTCAACATCCCCGTCTCTGTGGTGGTGGTGATGATTGTTTGAAACCGGATCATGAGTAACAAATTCGACTCTTGACTCTACTTGAGCATTCATTCCAGGTCTAGCACCTGGAATATCTACATGTGCTACAAAAGAATCCTCAACTGTTTTTTCAAACACCTCATTTGTTCCTTCTTGCACCCAGAAAATTTGTTTATGAACGACGCCTTCTACAATAACTTTATCAGGGATTACCTGATAAGTAACATCCCTAATATCTGCTATCACATCCCATATTTTCTTTACTCTTTCTGGGAAAGTCACATCATTGACTACTGTAATTTGCGTAGCCATTTCACCTATTACATTTTCAACCTTTAATAGCCTACGAACTAAGTCTAACTGATTGTTAGGCATGCTCTTTTCCTCCTTTCATATCATTTCAATACACTATATGCATGTCGACAGATTTTGTGTGCCCTAGAAAAAAATATTTTATTAGTTGGCACATATTAAGAAGCCCTATATTTTCATATATTCTTATTTCTTTTCAAACATTCCATTTAAATAAAGGTTTAGCTTAAAATATTTTGCCAGCTCATTTCCAATGAGCCCTTAGCCACCTCAGCCACTGCAGTGTTTTCGTAATAATTCCTTTATTTTTGTTATTCTTGCTTCCCCTTCTTTTAGGTATTTGCTTAAACAGCTAGTTACCTCTTCGTTTTTTAATTCATCGATTGTACGACGGTAATAGTTTAACAACGCCTCTTCATGTCTCACCGCTTTGTGCAGTTGATATCTTAAAGTTTGCATTTAATTGAGCTCTCCCTTCTAGCTAAGACTGTATAATTATGATAATAAGTCTCAATAAAGACTATTCTCCGAATCAATTAATCCTGTTCGTACTGCAAATAACGCAATTCGCACTTTATCATTAAAGCCTAATTTATCTAAAATATTCCTGACATGACTTCTTACTGTTTTGGGGCTGATAAATAATTTTTTACCAGTCTCTATATTGCTATAGCCCTGAGCAATTAATGTCAATACTTCTTTTTCTCTCGGACTTAATTTATCTACTAGCTCCTGATCCTGTTCTTCAGCTCCTAGCCGGCTTAAGATATTCTTCAGCCTATTTACTATCCCTTCAGCTATGTGGGGATGTAGAAAAATTTCTCCTTTAGCGCTAATTTCAATTGCTCTAATCAATTGTTGACTATCAAAACCAGGGGCCAAAAAGCCAATTACCCCAGTATCAATTAATTGTTGCAGCTGCAAGCTATCTGGTTCAATTAGCGCAATATATTGAATCTGAGGCTGTTCTTTCTTTATTACCTTTAACTTATCTAAATTTATTTCAGTTCCTATTATGTTAAAAAAAATAACATCTGGTCTGGTCCCTTTTTGTATTTCACTAGACAGCTGCTGCCAGCTTTCGGTAGCTGCTACTAAATTAATATACGGAGCCTGTTTAATTCTTTTTTGGAGCTCTAGCTGCAAAAAATTGCGGTTGTCGAAAGTGATTACTTTAATATTTTTATTCACTTTCATCTCTCCTGTGGAGTATGTTATCCTTAATATCATTTACCAGTTCTTCCTCAGAGCCATACGCCAACACATCTATATCTGTGCTGACTAGAAGTTCCACCGCCAGCCTGATTATCATACTTTCACTTACAAACCTCTTTCCTTGTTTCCTAGACTCATATACGTATTTTGCTAATATTTCAACTTGCTCCGGGCGCAAGTAAATACCCTTTTTTATTAAATCTGTCATCGAATATCACTCCCCTTGGCAAAATCTCTCTACCCTCTGAAACACCTTATCTCAACCTGATGGAAATATTCATTGTTACCTTCTCTACATATTATGACAAAAAAAAAATAGGGTGACAGTCACACCACTATAATAGTTTACATATAGATTTTAGGTTCTTTCCTTAAGAATCTTTCAAATTCTTCACGCTAGATTATGGAGAATCTTGTAATTAGACAAATGTTTACAAAAAAAAATTATTCGGTAATCACACTATATACACATAGCTCATAGTATATATTGAGATTTGAGGATACTCTAAATCATCAATAAGGGAGGTTTTTGTTAATGAGTAATCAGAAAAGACACGCGGGCGTTCAACCGGGTCCATGCCCAGTCATAGATGGAGTACCTGTTTGCCCACCACCAACAGAAATTGACATTATTAAGGTAAAAAAAGTTTTTGCAGAATGTGCCCATTCCCAGGTTGAGGAAGTATTTATTGACTTTGAAGTTAATGGAAATGGTACTGATTTAACAGCTCAGTGCGGTACAGCAGAGGTACTAGAAGAAGAATGTAGAGTAATTAGTCCTGGTTTAGTTAAGGTCACTGCAACATTAGAAGTTACCTCTACACTAAACGGTCTGGAAGAAAGTCAAGAGTTTACAATTGAGAAGGTTTTTAGACTTGCAAGAGCTGGGGAAGATGGCTTAACACCGCAATGTCATATCTACCCATCATGTCTACTTTGCTTCGTATCCGATGAAGATGTAGTCGACGAAGAAACTGTTGTTACGGTTACCTGTTGTATTGGTATCTTAATTGTAATTAAGCTTGAGGCAGAAGTTCAGCTTATGATTCCAACTTATGGTTATCCACCTCAGCCACCTGAGTGTGCGGAAGCAGTTGGCGGTCAGTGTCCTGACTTTATTCCTGAGTGGCCTCCATATCCACCACAAGATAGAGGCGGAAATTCTGGCAGCGGTTGCTCAAACTGCGACTAAACACTAACTGTCATTGCCCACGCTGGATATACTCAAAAAAGAAGGCTAAATCAAATTAGCCTTCTTTTTTATGCACTAGCACATGCAAATTATATTTTTCATATAAATGAGTACAGCTAAAGAATATATTTGAATCTTTCAGGAGGTAATAAGGGTGAATAATCAAAAAAAAAACTTCCCATCGTTAAATCCTATTGTAGGAGTTATGATCAGCCCAAATAAAATTAATAGCTTTAAAAAACAGCAGCCATATGAAAAACTATTGGTACTAAAACACGCTAGTGATAAAACAAATGTAATTATGTTTTACTTTTGCATTAAAGATGTTAATCTAAAAAGAAAAAAAATTTTAGGAACATATTTTAATGAGGATCATCAAATGTGGCAAAAAAAAGAGTTTCCTTTTCCAAATATTATTTATAAAAGAGGTATTGCAACAGGAGCATATAAAGATATAACACTTCTCTTTAAAAGAGAACTAAAAAAAAGAAAAGTTAAACCTCTCAACTATCAATTTAGATTTGACAAATGGGAGGTCTATGAAAATTTAAAGCAATATGATGAGCTGACCCCCCACCTCCCAGTTACAACTATTTATAAGACGCCTAAAGACCTTTTGGATATGTTTAATATCACTGATAAAATTTATATAAAAGCCTGTAGAGGAGGTCAAGGAAAACAAGTTATCAGGGCAATTAAGCTACCAGATGGTGGGTATGAATACAGTTATTTTTTAAACAAACTACATATTTACAGAGTAAAAAGTCTTACAAAACTGGTAAAAGAACTACTAGCTTTCTTTAGAAATGATAAGTTTATCCTTCAGCAGGCAATTGACTTAATCAACATAGATCAGTCCATCGTAGATCTAAGAGCAGAGGTGCAAAAAAATGGCCAAGGGCATATAACTTTTGCAGGAATACCCGTTCGCATAAGTCAGAGGAATTCTCCTATTACTACTCACGCCACCAGCTATACATTTAATCATTTTTTTGAAAAAAT
>JAWSUQ010000180.1:4989-6193 GCA_033549265.1 Bacillota bacterium | reverse complement strand
TTATTAAAAGTCAGAATCTTTACACTTGTTAAAATTATACGAAAATAATATAATTACTGCAACTATTTTTAGTGATATTGACCATAGTAATATTTACAACCTACTTATATAATTTAATTACACTTGAATATTAAGAATATTTAATCTAGAAAGAAAATTCAAAAACTACTAAGGGGGAATGACTAATGAGTATTCTGACAGAATTGAGCGAAGCTCTTATTCAAGGCAAATTAAATGAAATTAAAAATCTAGCTCAGCAGGCACTAGATGAGGGATATAACCCTAAAGAAATTATTGATAAAGGTTTAATTGCTGGGATGGATGTAGTAGGTGCTAAGTTTAAGAAAAATGAGGTTTATGTACCAGAAGTACTTATTGCAGCAAAAACGATGCACAATGCCTTAGAGGTAGTTAAGCCACATTTAGTTGAAGATGAATCAGAAACAAAAGCAAAAATTCTAATCGGTACTGTAAAAGGTGATTTGCATGATATAGGTAAAAACCTAGTTGTAATGATGCTAGAAGGAGCTGGGTTTGAGGTTAAAGATTTAGGTGTAGATGTTTCTCCTGAGAAGTTTGTCGAAGCTGCCAAAGAATATAAGCCACAAGTTATAGGCATGTCAGCTTTATTAACCACTACTATGCTTACTATGAAAGAAACATTAGAAGAAATAGAAGAAGCTGGGCTTAGGGGAAACATAAAAATTATGATTGGAGGAGCTCCCGTAACTCAAAAGTTTGCAGATGAAATAGGTGCTGATGGTTTTGCTTTGAATGCTTCAGAGGCTGTAGACGTAGCCAGAAAATTGATCTCATAAAGGGAGGAATTATCATGCTAATAAGACCTGATAAGCCGGATTTTGAAAGAATAAGAACTGCTTTATATTGTAAGGAGCCTGATAGAGTTCCTCTTGCTGAATTAATTATTGACCCAAAGGTAAGAACTGGGTTCATGGGTAAACCAGTAGATGACTTAAAGACAAATGTAGAATTTTGGGCTGCTGCTGGTTATGATTATATTTTACTATCAAAGGGTTTATTGGAACCAGGGCATGTATTAGAAGGTACTTCAGTTCAGCGTACACACAATGAATCTAGCTGTTATGGAGATGGGATTGAGGAAAGAGATTGGGCTAATACGCACGAAGGTGTAATAAAAACTGATGAAGACTTTGAAAAATTTAATTGGCCAGATCCTGATTCG
>JAWSUQ010000180.1:0-4979 GCA_033549265.1 Bacillota bacterium | reverse complement strand
TATCTACCTGATAACATGAAGGTTATTACCACTTCAGGAAAAATATTTACCTGTGCCTGGATGTTAATGGGCTTTGAAAATTTCTGTATGTCATTAATTACTAATCCTGGACTTGTACAACGGGTTTTCGATAAAGTAGGTGAAGTACAATATAAGGTTTTGGAAAGAGTGCTAGAACATGACGTAGTAAAAGGAGTATGGATGCCGGATGATATCGCTTATTCAGAAGCATTAATGATTTCACCGCAGTATCTAAGAAAATATTTGTTCCCTTGGTACAAAAAATTCAGTCAGACTTGTAAGCAGTTAGATTTACCGTTTATCTATCATTCAGATGGAACAATATGGGAGGTGTTAGATGATCTAATTGATTGTGGCTTTAATGCTCTTCATCCAATCGAGCCAAAGGCAATGAATATTAACGAAGTAAAAGATAAAGCAAGAGGAAAGCTATGCATCATTGGTAATTTAGATTTGGGTTATACCCTTACTCGAGGTACACCTGAAGAAGTTATCGCTGAAACTAAAGAGCGTATCTCATATTTAGCCCCAGGAGGAGGCTACTGTGTTAGTGGCAGTAACTCTATTCCTTCTTATGTCCCACTTGAAAATTATAAAGCGATGTTACAGACTACCTTTGATTATGGAAAATACCCAATAAATATCTAATTTATTACAAATGACTAACAGTGCTGCAACCCCCACTTTAATAAAAAAAGTGGGGGGATGAACTGTATATATTCTAAAAAGACGATATACAGTTAAATTTTGGATTAATTTTCAGAATGTTACGTATTTTTTCTTTGGTTAAGTAAACTTCTAATAAATCAAAGGAGGTTAAAACAATGAAGAAAAGGATTTACCTATTAATGGTACTTCTAATTGCAATTGGTTTAATAATTAGTGGCTGTGGGAGTAAGACATCGTCACCAGGGGGTGCATCAGCTTCAACCGGTTTTGCCGATAAGCCTGAGTTTACATGGCGGATGCAAGTTATTCATAACCCAGGACAGAGTGATTTTGAGCAACATGTAAAAACTGCTGAAGAAATATATGAAGCAACTAATGGTAGATTAAAAATTGAAGTACAGCCTAATGGAACTTTTGTAAGTAGCATGGAAGGCTTTCAGGCAGCCGGTGATGGAGTTTTTGAAATGCATGCAAGTTGGCCGGTATACGCACGAGGAATTGAGTATGCGCTTCTACCTTTAAGTACAGGTAATTTAACAATGGATGCTTCTGATAAATACGTATGGCTATATGAGCACGGTGGACAGGAAATCATGCAAAAAGCTTTTGATAAGCTAAACTTAGAGTTTATAGCTGCAGAAATCTGGGGAACTGAAGTTTTACAAGCTAATGAACCATTTAAGAATATGCAAGAGATGGAAGGAAAGACATTTAGAACATCAGACCCTCGTCTATTAGAAAGAAACGGAGTGGCTGCCATAACGTTACCTCTAGAGGAAGTATTTACAGGATTAGCCACAGGTGCAGTAGATGTGGCTGAGTTTGGGAATCTAGATTATAATGTAGGGTTAGGTTTAACTGATGTAACTAAATATTCAATTTGGCCTGATTTTTGGAACGTTCACTTTGTAACTACCGTAGTGGTAAACAAGGATGCATGGAATCAACTTCCAGTAGATTTGCAAAAAATCGTAGAACTAGCATATAAAGCAAATGAATTTCAGCATTTTACAAAGAGTCAATATAGAAGTGCTGTAGCTATGAAGGAACTAGAAGAAAGCGGCAAAATGAACTTTGTCAGAATGGATGAAGATCAATGGGTTGAACTAAGACAACAAATGTACCAAATCGAACTAGAGGATATTAAGGAATATGGTGGTCTTACTGAAGAGGCCTTAAATTCTACTCATGAATTTATGGAATTATGGTATCCATATAAGGATATATCCCGCTGGTGGGGTTGGGGCTTGACTCCAGAAGAAATGATGGGTTTTGAGCCAAAAAAATAACTTCAATAACATTATAATTTATGGGGTATAATCGTCTGTTGTCCTCTACTTGTATCAATAGTTAGAGGGTACAGACGATTAACCCGTTAAAAAATTCGACAGCAAAAAGGAGGTGTAGTAGCAATTATGCTAGATAAGGTAGCAAAAATTTTAAAATTTATAGATTTGATTAGTGAACAGACAGGAAAGTTAACGAGCTATCTTGTTCTAATTATGGTTGGGTTTCAGGTTGTTGAGGTGTTTAGGAGATACGTTTTGGAAGAACCAACTACGTGGAGTTGGGAATTTGTTACTCTACTCTATGGAGCTCATTTCATATTAGGAGGAGCATGGCTACTTAAAGAAGGAGGGCATGTCCGGACTGACGTGTTTTACGATCGCTTTTCTCCAAAAATAAAAGCACTGCTTGACTTGATTTTTTTTACTACAATTTTCTTTGTATTTGCTTATGTAATGACTTCAAAAGTAGGGGCTAATGCGCTTTATTCATATTCTATTAACGAAAAAACGTATACTATGTGGGCTCCTCCCTTCTGGCCTCTGAAAATGGTATTTACCTATGGCTTTCTCTTACTGCTGCTTCAGGGTGTTGCTAAATGGATTCGCGATTTAATTTTTGTCATAAAGGGGGAACAAATATAATGGAAATAGAAATTATTTTAATTATATTCACGGCTTTTTTAACAGTGCTATTATTAGGGCACCCTCTTGCTTTTACACTTGGTGGCTTGGCAATTATCTTTGGTATTACTCTTTGGGGCAATTCTAGTGTTCTTAACCTTTTTGTTCGAACGATAGCCAATTTAGGTACCAGTATTATTTATGTTGCAATACCCCTATTTATCTTTATGGGAGCTGTTTTGGAAAGATCCGGAGCTGCAGAAGATCTTTTTGAATCTATGTATATAGTACTTGGTAAGTTAAAAGGTGGCTTGGCAATTACTACAGTAGTAATCTGTACCCTGCTAGCTGCATCTACAGGCATAATTGGCGCCTCAATTACTGTGATGGGTATGCTAGCCATGCCTACTATGCTTAAACATAAATATGATAAGAAATTAGCTGCAGGTACAATTATGTCTTCAGGGTGTTTAGGTACATTGATTCCTCCAAGTATTATTTTAATTATCTATGGAGGGCAAGCTCAATTATCAATTGCGAAACTCTTTGCTGGAGGTATCGGTGCAGGCTTGCTTCTTGCCGCTATATATATAGCTTACATTGCTATAAGATGTATTATTAACCCAGAGCTTGGGCCAACTATTTCTGAAGAAGAGGCAAATAAATATAGCTTCCAAGAAAAGATGTCGATGGCATTGAAATCGATATTGCCTACATTGGGACTGATAATTGCGGTATTAGGTTCAATTTTACTCGGGTTAGCAACTCCTACAGAAGCTGCTGCTATTGGGGTAGTAGGTGCATTTATTATTGCTATTGCTCATCGCAGATTTAGCTGGACAATGATAAAAGAAAGCTGTTTTGCTACCATGAAAACAACTGCTATGATTATGTGGATTATATTAGGTGCTTCTATGTTTACTTCTGTTTTTCTTGGATTAGGTGGTGGAAAGGCAGTTTCTCAGCTGGTGCTTGGCTTAGATATGGGTCCTTGGTTTATACTAAGCATCATATTATTAATTATTCTAATAATGGGTATGTTTATTGATTCCTATGGTGTATTACTAATTGGTGTACCAATATTTACCCCAATTGTTTATGCCCTTGGTTTTGATCCAGTTTGGTTTGGCATTATGTTTGCGATAATGATTCAGGCATCTTACATCTCACCTCCTTTTGCCTATGCTGTATTTTATTTAAGAGGGGTTACGCCACCGGATAAAGTAAGTACGGCAGAATTATATCGAGCAACATTACCGTTTTTAGTACTACAAATAATTGCTTTAATTATTCTTTCTGTCTTTCCTCAAATAATTACTTGGTTGCCAAGCTTAATTTAGTTTTAGTAAAAACTTGAATATATAAAATGACAAAAGAAGATAAGATTTAATTTATGAACCGTATCTTCTTTTGTCTAATCAAAATTAGGAGGGAGTAAGGTGAAGGAAACTGTTGTGATTGCTTGTGATGTATTGAAGGAGCAATTAGAGGCATTAGATTTTAAAAAATACGATTATATTTACCTTGATCAGTTATTACACAGATATCCTGATGAACTGCGAAAAAAACTACAGGAAGCGGTTGATTCGTGTAATGAATATAGAGAAATTTTATTTGCTTATGGTTTATGCTCTACAGGTGTGGTTGGAATTAAAACTGGCAAAAATCAGCAGCTAATTATTCCTAGAACCCACGACTGCATTGCATTATCGCTTGGTTCACACAATCATTATGTAAAGCTATTTAAGGAACTACCGGGAACCTATTATTTTACTCCTAATTGGGCCTTAACTGCAAAAGATCCTTATAAAGAATATTTGGACTTAGTAGACAATAAAAAATATGATGAAGAAACGGCTAAGTGGGCAGTGCAGCAGATGATGGTTAATTATTCTAAAGCAGGATATATTGACACCGGGGTCGATCAGAATTTATCCGAAGGGATGGAATATGTTAAGAAATTTTCTGAGTTTTTCAGCTTAGATATTATAGAAATTAAAGGGTCGCTAGATTATTTAAATAAATTATTATCTAAAGACTGGGATCAGGAGAATTTCGTAATTGTTCCACCTGATACTGAAGTAAAGCAGTCCATGTTTGAAACGATTGGTTTTTATGTAGGCAGCAGATGATTATTTTGGAGAAAAATACTCAACTTCGATTATAATATATATATATTGACATAATTATAATTGATTTGAGGAGTAAGAAAAAGAATTATTTCGTCTATATGCTTCAATGCGCCGATGGTACCTTTGTCAATGAAGCTTTAAAAAGGGAGTTTAATCTAAAAAAGTAGATAGAGAAAAAAGAAGTTAGAGATTATAAACCTAGGATCAGATTAATAAATCTGATCTTTTTTTAGTATTAAAGAATTAA
>JAWSUQ010000179.1:0-6193 GCA_033549265.1 Bacillota bacterium | reverse complement strand
AAAGAAGAATGCCTACCGCGCTATCGGGGTCAACCTCCAAGCCATCATCTGTTTCTATAAAGCGAAAATGACCAGGAGTGCCATCATCAAAAGTCAGAATTACCGGGGTTGTCCCAGGGGCTGTAGCAATCTCTCCCTTTAAAAAGTCGCTCATCTTAACGGAACGGTAGCCCAGCTCGTATAGTCTCAGCAGATCACTACGGAAATTTTCTCTTGTTCTAGCCCATTCCGCTTCCTTATCTCCAATAACATGATACATTAACACCATTACTTGTCCCAGCTCATTAACTCCTAGCTTGGCCAATTCTTCTTCAGCCATGAGATTAGTTTCATTATCCTGGAAGTTAGCTTGTTCAGCTTCTTCAGATATTTTCTCAGTTTCTTCGTCAACTATTAACTCAGCTTCTTCTCCAACCTCTAGGCCTAGCTCATCTTTAGTTATATTGCTTCCACAACCAACCGCCAACATTAGTAGTACCATAACAGCAATACCTATTATAACTTTTTTTTGCACGTCAATTATCACCTCAAGGAATTGTTCGCTCTACGTCCATGATGTTCCTCTTGGTAAAATATGAAAATAGGAAGCAATTGCTTCCTATTTTCATACCCTTATTTAATCACTACTGGTACTGCCACAATATTTTCTTCTTGTCCACTTCTACCATTTGTAAATACTTCTAAGGTTCCTTTCATTTCCTCTCCAGGAGGAGAAAAAGATAGTGTAGCACTGAAGTTTCCTATTTGGGGTGCAGCAGCAGTAGCAGTAGTGGTACTTTCGGCTATAACTTCACCGCCAGCGTTTTTTAATCTCACGTGAACAGTTCCTCCCGGTACTCTAGCTCTACCTAAAATTTGAATAGGGCTAGTAACTGTACTGTTTGGGCTAGGCTCCTGAACTTGAATAAAGGTTTGCTCCTCTTGCCGTTGTTGTGGTGGCTTCTGTTGCTGAGGCTGCTGCTTTGGAGGAGCTGCAGGAGCTGGGGCAGCCTGCTCTTGAGTTTGTCCATTATTTTCTTCTAAATCTTCTTCCAGCCTTGAATCAAATAAGAAGGCTACGCCATGGGGCCGTTGATTCAAATCTAGTCTTACTAGCATTGCGTCAAACTGCTGTTGTTGATTACTTGTTTCTTCTTCCTGAGTTTCTTCTTGCCTTACTTCTTCACTTAAACGCACTTCCAACAGTGTAGTATCCCTACCAGGAACTCGAGCTAGCACCTCATCAATTTTTAATATTTCATCACTATCCTGAGGAGACTGTACTAAAACCCAAATTTGCTCATCTGCTTCAAACCAAACTGTCATTTCTCCTTCTCTATTGTTGGCAACTAATAAACGGGCCAGCTCAGGACCTTCTTCAAGCTGTACTTCTGTAAAGAAGATTCGTGAAACCTCTGGTACAATAATGGTTTCCGGCGGAGCAGGTGCTTCTGGCACCGGATCTGGCTTTCGAGCGGGACATCCTATCAGTAGAACTGCAGCTAGCACTACTACGATTAAATACGAAAAAAGATTTATCTTTCTCATTGTTATCCTCCTTTAATTACTTATAGTTGCATCCTGCTAAATTAATTACTCAAAGGTAGACCCATGACAATTCAAGCAGACTTCCCGAGAAGGCAAGGGATCAAATTGTTCTTCTCGATGCACTAACCCTTCATGACATGTCAAGCAAGGCATCTCCAACTCAAAATGTCTCTTATTGTGAGAAAGAGGACTCAGCTGAGGGTCACTGCCAGGTCTGATATCATCATGACAATCTAAGCACCGCTGTGAAAACTCCCACGTATCAGACTGGGCTTTAGGAACCACCTCAGGATTAGTAACATGAACGTATAACTCGTGTAAACCATAAGCTTTTCTTTTTACTAATCCTACTAACCCCGGCTCTGCATGACAGGACATACAACTAACATTTTGATGGGAAGAAGTCTCCCAAGATTCTACTAATGGAGATATAGAATGACAAGAAGAACAAAAACTAGGTTGAGAAGTTAGCTTAATTGCAGCAGCACCTACTACAACTAGACCAATTAATGCTACTATGATAGTTATTTTATATTTCATACGCGCTCCTCTCCACAGTAAATGATTTTATGTTACTATAAATTTTTCCCTCACTTACTTTTATTACACCAGTGAGTTGTTGGATAAACTTTTAAAATTTTCCTTGGAAACTTATGATTTTAAATGTAAAATAGCCCATTAGTCTTTGAATCAAAGACTAATGGGCCTATCGTCCATAATTATTGTTTATTAAGATTTTAATATAGCTTAATTCAAAATTTTATTTGCACACAATATAGTTATTTTCAGATTCCTTAAAAAGGTACAAATACCCTTAAGGCTTCTTTTTTAACTGCTATTTCTAGCGGAAAATCTGGTCCGATTTCACCATCTAGGTCAGTAATAAGAATTTCAGGGCAGTAAACCTTAATGTTATCAGTTTGAAAATAGAGCACTTTATCACTTTTTAAATGTTTACCCTGCATTAGCTTTACAAACAATGCCAGGAGCTCTCTTAGATTACAATCTCGTACCAGGATCACTTCCAGTTGACCATCACAAATATCAGCATTACTTGCCATCTGGGCAAAGCCACCGGCTGATTTTCCATTTAGGGTTAAAAAAAGCAATAATTCCTCTGAAATTATTTCTCTATTTACTTCAATAGTAACAGAAAAAGGTCTGAACTTTGGCAGCTTTTCAATGCCCTTGATATAATAGGCAACCTTACCTAATATATTCTTCAGCTTATAATCTACTTCGTGAGATACATCTGTCAGTAAACCTGCACTACACACATTATGAAAGTATTTGTTATTGGCAACTCCTAAGTCAATCAGCTTTGTTTTTCCTGCACCAATCATATCGCACCATAGCTCAATATCATTTGGCAATTCTAAGTGAATAGCTAAGTCGTTAGCAGTTCCTCCCGGAAAAACTGCCAGCGGATATTTGGCTGGGTCAGGGAGCTGCATCATAGCATTTATAACCTGATGAATAGTGCCATCTCCTCCTGAAGCAAAGATAGCCTGATAGTCCATGTGGCTTAAATCCGCCAATCCTTTTTCAATATCTGCTCCGCTACTAGTTCTAAAAGGTACGATCTGCCAGCCATAGCTCTGCATTTTTTCGCAGATCATATCTAGCTTTGTTTTAAAATTTCCCTCCCCTGCTACTGGATTATAAATAAGCTTAGCCAGTTTCAATCTAAACTCCCCCCAAAGCATTTCTAATAAAATCTAAACAGCATTATTGCCACAACAACTCCCAGGATAGCCCCTGCCAAAATTTCTATTGGCTCATGCCCTAAAAGTTCCTTTAAGCTTTCGCCTCTTTTAGGCCCATTGGAAAAAAAGGTTGATGCTCTACTAGAAACGAATTGCATTTCATCCACCAGCATGTTTATTACCGTAGCCTGCTTTCCAGATTCCCTCCGGACACCAAATGCATCATACATCACAATTATACCAAAAACAATTGCTATAGCCACTAGCGGATGAGCCCAACCATAGTGTATTATTAAGGCGGAAATTAAGGCAACTACAAATGCCGAGTGGCTGCTAGGCATACCGCCACTACCAAAAACTCTACTAATATCAACCTCACCATCAGTTAAAGCATGAATTGGCAGCTTCATTACCTGAGCTACTAAGAGGGCCACTACCGCGGCCATTAAAGGAAAATTTCCAAAGATTTGCTCAAACATCAAACCAACTCCTTTATTTTAATAACAGCTTACTTCAATTATTTCCGTTAAAGGAGTTGATGATTCAAATTTGCACTAAAGTTACAGTTGAACCGGAAAAAATCTAGCTCCACCAATTATTGGATTATGCTCAGACCCATAGTAGAATAAAATATATTTTTTAGATACATCTTTAAAAAGCAATTGAGCTATCTCTCCTGAAAACTCTTCTATATGAATCTGCTTCATCAGTCTAGGAAAATCAGCAGGATCGTTATCAGGAAAAATATTATTTTGAGCCTCAGGGTCATTAAGCAAGTTATAAGCCCGCTCAAGAAAATTAGGGATTTTTCTTTGAGAAGCCCAAGCTGGAAGCTGTGTAAGCCGCTGCTGACGCAGCAGATCTAGCTTCAGTAATTCTCTCACTAGCTCAGTCTCATCAATGGCAGCAGAACAAGTGCAAAATTTAATTATTAACAAGAAAAAATCTTTATGCTTTATTTCTTTTATGGAAACCCTTTCTTCCTGACAGAAGCTTAATAATTCTCCAAAGAAACTAAATTTATCACTCCAGTAATTCATTATAAAGTCTAAAGTATAATAAAAAAGGTGGGAATTATAAATTTTGTCTAGCAGTTCCTCAATTTGCTTTAGAAAAAGCAACTGGTGGAATGGCATGAATTTGTTCTGCAAAACCTGATAAGGAGCGTAGCTAGTATATTCATATTGATACAAATCAGCCTCAGTCCTAATAGCAGTTCCCTTCAACAGCTTCAAGAAGCCTAACTGCAGCCTATGAGGACGCAAATTCATAACATCATTAAATGATTGCTTAAAAGAGGCCATATCTTCAAAGGGAAGGCCAGCTATTAAGTCTAAATGAAGATGGATATTATTAGCTTCTCTAATATTAGCTACATGATTTGCTAGCTTCCTCCAATTACTTAATCTGTTGATGGCTGCTAACGTCTTTTCATTGGTAGATTGTACTCCTATTTCAAACTGAAACAGTCCAATAGGTACCTGCGCTAAAAAAATAAGCATTTCTTCATCAAGTAAATCTGCACTGATTTCAAAATGAAAGTTTGTCTTAAAGCCCCTTCTACGCTCATATTCTGCTAAAATAAACCGCCAAATCCCCATGGCATGCTTTTTATTGATATTAAAGGTGCGGTCAACAAATTTTACCTGCTTCACCTGAGCATTTAGTAGCTTAACAAGCTCAAGCCTTATTCTTTCTTCAGAGAAATACCTGACCCCTTTTGATGATCCTGATAAGCAATAGCAGCAACTATAAGGGCATCCTCGAGCTGATTCTAAATAAGCTATCTTTTCCTTAAATTCACCTAAGTCCCCTTGATAAGGACTGGCAATCTCATCTAATTCATTAATTATATTATATATAGTGCTTTTTATATTCTCCCCAGCCGCTTGACTTTGCCTTGAAACTACCCCTTCAATAGATTGATCCAATGGTAGCGCTTGTCCCTTATCTTTCTGCTCCTGTAGCAATTTAATCAATTGGGAAAAAGCCTGCTCCCCTTCTCCCTTAATAATAAAATCCACCTCAGGATTTTCTGCCATAATTTTTTCTGTATCATAGCTAACCTCTGGTCCACCCAGTATGAAAACTATGTTAGGAGCTACTTTTTTTAGGCTTTTAACTAGTTGAAGAATAGAATCTGTATTCCATATGTAGCACGAAAAAGCCACCACATCCGGCTGTTTGATATATAGCTCCCCCAATACCTCTTCTAAAGGGGTATTAATAGTAAATTCGCTCCGAATGGCTTCTATTCCTGGTTCATCCTTGATGGAGGCAGTCAAGTACCTTAGGGCCAGCGAAGTGTGAATATATTTGGCATTTAGAGTTGATAGTAGAACCCTCATAATTCACCTCGGTTTATCTTTCAACATTATTTGCTTTTCTATTATATCTCAATAATCATAGTAATACAAAAAGATTCAGGGGTGGGCTTAAAGCCCATCTGAATCTTTTTTAAACCTTAGCCTTTTTAAACTTACTGGTTCACCAGGTAAGCTATTTTGTCCCTAAATAAACATATCCTTGGCCCTGATGGTTTTTATCTAAGCCCATATCCTGCGCCATCCCTAACAACGCCTGCTTGACTTGATTAGGGCTATAGCTAGGATTTGCCTGGAGGATTTGGGCCACTAGGCCTACTACAATAGGGGTAGCCATAGAGGTTCCCGACATATTAAAATACCATTGATCTACTCGATTCTGCCGCATCACCTTTTTATCAACGTATGCATTTGGAGACCTTAGGGAAATAATATCAGTGCCAGGTGCTACCAAATCTGGCTTTACTAGCTGGTCTATTGTGGGCCCCCGACTGGAAAAGTGAGCAATTGTATCATCCCCAGGATTAACAGTGCCCTTATCATCTGTAGCCCCTACTGTAATAATGCTAGGCTCAATTCCTGGGCTGCCAATTGTCCGCTGTTGAGGGCCTTCGTTGCCAGCTGCGGCGCAAACAA
>JAWSUQ010000178.1:0-6199 GCA_033549265.1 Bacillota bacterium | reverse complement strand
CTTGTCATCCTTTTTACAGCGGTGTCCCATGCCCTTTGGTAGTTACGATAGTCATGGCTTTCCTTAATCATATATGGTTTGACCATTATATATCCCCCCTCATACATTTTATACAATGTAGTTTTGTTTATTTCCTGCATTGAGACAGTAAAAAAAACCACCATTAGGCGGTTTTTAATCAAAGTTTTTCTCTATGCTTTCTTGGTCATGCTCATCTTCCTCATGTTGCAGCTTAAGGTCATCTATGGTAATTAATCTTCCTTGTTCTGTAAAAACAAAGCCCCGCTTAGTTAATTCAATGACATTTCGCTCAAAATTTCCAGCTAGGCTATCATCAGTTTCACCAGTTTTATACGGCTCATGAGTTTCTGTTATTTCCTTATTTTCAGCTTCTTTATTGTTATCATTATTTCTTTCATCATATCTTATATCCATTTTTTTCACCTCAATTTTTGGTCTAAGGTAATATTTACTCTTAGTTTTAGTGAAAAAAGGCTTTATCATACACTGTATTTCCTGGTTAAAAGCTGCTTTATCGGCGTTTCATTAGTTCGTCACTAATATTAGTCAGTTCTATTTCATGATAAGCCATTAGCACCATTAAGTGATAAAATAAATCCGATATCTCATAAATTATTTCTTCATTAGAGTTATTTTTAGAGCCTATAATAACTTCTCCTGCTTCTTCTGCCACTTTTTTCAAAATTTTATCTTGCCCCTTATTAAAAAGATAGGTGGTGTAGGAGCCTTCAGGTAATTCCTGCTGGCGACTTTTAATTACTGCAAAAACTGCTGCAAGGGTTTTGCCTAATTCATTAGCAAGCTCCCCATTAATTATAGGAGTAGGCTCTGACTCTGTTAGTTCTTCTAACTCTGTTCCTTCTTTAATAGCATTATGAAAGCACGACTGGGCCCCTGTATGACAGGCTACTCCTTTTTGCTCTACCATAAACAGAAGCGCATCTCCGTCACAGTCATAATACGCCCCTCTGATGCTTTGAGTATGTCCTGAGGTTTTGCCTTTATGCCAAAGCTCCTGCCGGCTTCTACTGTAAAAGTGGGTTTCTTTAGTTTCTACAGACAGCTTTAATGATTCTTCATTCATATAGGCCATCATTAAAACCTGCTTAGAGGTTGCATCTTGGATAATAGCCGCCACTAGTCCATTGCTGTCAAATTTAATTTTATCTTTGATATCAGCAAAATTATCTAGATTAATATTCATCTCTAATCACCACTCCATTCTCCTTCAGGTATTCCTTAGCCTCTTTAATAGAGTACTCTCCGTAATGAAAAATAGATGCAGCTAAAGCAGCATCTGCCTTACCAACTGTCAGACCTTCCTGTAAATGCTGCAGGTTGCCTACTCCACCCGAAGCAATAACAGGAATATTCACCGCCTCTGCCACAGCTTTTGTCAATGAAATATCATATCCGTCCTTAGTGCCATCCCTATCCATGCTAGTAAGCAATATTTCTCCTGCCCCAAGCTCTTCTACCTTTTTCACCCAGCTTATTGCATCTATGCCTGTAGCAGTCCTGCCACCGTGAATATATACTTCCCAGCCATCCTCATTCTTTTTTCTGCGGGCATCTACTGCCACCACAATACATTGACTACCATAAATAGCCGACGCTTCCGCCACCAGCTTTGGCTCGTTGACAGCTGCTGTATTTAAAGAAACCTTATCGGCTCCTGCCTTAAGCATATTTCTAATATCCTCTACCGAGCTAATACCCCCACCTACAGTAAAGGGAATAAACACCTGCTCCGCAGTCCGACGTACTACATCAATCATAGTTTTTCGCCCATCACTAGAAGCAGTAATGTCTAAGAAGATCAATTCATCGGCACCTGCCTTGTCATAAGCGATAGCCAATTCCACTGGATCACCAGCATCTCTTAAGTTTACAAAATTAGTTCCCTTAACTACTCTGCCTTCATTCACATCTAGACAAGGGATTATTCTTTTGGCCAACATCTTTTTAGACCTCCCCTACAGCAACTGCCAATGCGTCTTCAAGCTTAACAGTGTTGGTATAAAGGGCTTTGCCCATAATAGCTCCCTCTACACCTGCTGACTCCAAGGCCTTAACTGCTTTGACGTCCTCTAGGGATGACATGCCGCCGGAGGCAATAACTTTTAACCCTGTTTTCTCAGCTAGCTCTTTGGTGCTATCAAGATTAGGCCCTGACAGCATCCCATCTCTACGAATATCTGTAAAAATGATGCGCTCAATGCCTAATTTTTTCATTTCCAAAGCCAGCTCTATAGCTGATTTTTCCGCAGTTGTTCCCCAGCCCTCTACGGCTACCAGCCCATCCTTGCTATCAATACCCAACACAATTTTTCCTGGAAACCTGTCACAGGCCTCTTGCACCAGCTTAGGGTTGCCTATAGCTACCGTGCCTAGAATAACTCTACTGATGCCAAGCCCTAGTATTTCTTCAATTGTATCTATGTTTCGGATTCCTCCCCCTAACTGAGTAGGAATAGTTACATTAGCTGCAATTTCTGCTATAACTTCTAAGTTTTTTGGTTTGCCGGCAAAGGCCCCATCTAAATCAACTAGATGCAAAAACTCGGCTCCCTTAGCCTGCCATGTTTTTGCCACCTCTACTGGGTTTTCAGAAAAAATAGTTTCCTGATCTAATCTCCCCTGCACTAGCCGGACACACTTACCGCCTCTTAGATCAATTGCTGGAAAAATTATCATACTTGCTCAACCTCCATTACTAGCTGGCCAAAGTTTTTCAATATTTCTAGACCCAGCCTGCTGCTTTTTTCCGGATGAAACTGAATGCCAAAGGTGTTCCCTTCAGAACAAATTGATGTAAATATATTGTTGTATTCAGTAGTAGTTGTTATTATTTCCTTATCCTCAGGGTCAACATAGTAGGAGTGGACAAAATAAAAATTGCTGCCTGAAGGGATATTGGTTAAAATAGTGCTTTCCTTCTGAATAGTAATCTGATTCCAGCCCATATGGGGCACCTTAGCTCCTGCCGGAATTCGCTTAACTCTTCCTCTAAATATATCTAGACCTTCATAAATTCCATTCTCTTCGCTCTCAGTAAACATCAACTGTAGGCCTAAACAAATTCCTAGAAAAGGCTTCTTAGCTGCTACAGTTTCTTTAATTACTGGCACTAATTTTTTTTCCGTTAAGTTTTTCATGGCGTCTGCAAATGCACCAACTCCAGGCAATATCACACCTTTTGCTTGGGAAACCCTCATCGGATCACTAGTTACCTCTACCGGATAGCCTAACAGCTCCAGTGCCTTTTCAACACTGCGGAGGTTTCCCATCCCGTAATCAATTATAGCTATCATACTAGTCCTCCTCTATATCGTTCCTTTAGTTGACATTACTCCTTTAATGCGCTGATCATAGGTGGCCCCAGCCCTAATAGCCTGCCCTAATGCTTTAAAGACCGCTTCAATAATGTGGTGAGTATTTATACCACTAAATTGTCTCACGTGAATATTCATGGCAGCATTTACCGCCAAGGCTTGCAAAAATTCCTGCACCAGCTCTGTGTCAAAATTGCCGACCTTACTACTAGGAACTTCAACCTCATAAACCAAGTATGGCCTTCCGCCAAAATCTAGTGCTACCAGCACTAATGCTTCATCCATAGGCACAAAGGCAGAGCCATATCGCTTAATTCCATCTTTAGAGACTAAAGCCTTTGCTAAGGCTTGCCCAAGGACTATCCCTACATCTTCAACGGTATGATGTCCATCAACCTCTAGGTCCCCTTTAACTGTTAACTCTACATCGAGTAATCCATGCTTGGCCAGAAGGGTCAGCATGTGATCAAAAAAGCCTATTCCCGTAGCTATCTTGCTCTCCCCTGCTCCATCTAGCCATAGCTTCATGCTAATAGATGTTTCATGAGTGATTCGATTTATTTCCGCATAGCGCTCCTGCTTACTATTTATTCTATTGTCCACTTTAATTGCCTCCTAATTGCTTGATTCTCACCCTTACCGCATTGGCGTGAGCCGATAATCCTTCCCCTTCTGCTAAAGTTACCACACTGGGGCCATCAGCTAATAGGGCAGCTTTAGAATAACAAATAACGCTAGACTTCTTAAGAAAGGTGTCAACGTTTAAAGGCGAATAGAATCTTGCGGTACCTCCAGTAGGTAATACATGGTTTGGCCCGGCAATGTAGTCACCGATTGGCTCTGGTGAGTACTCCCCTAAAAAAATAGCCCCGGCATTTTCAATCATCCCTAATATGCCAAAGGGTTCAGCCACCAGCACTTCTAAGTGCTCAGGGGCTAACTTGTTTACTATAGCTATTCCTGCAGCAATATTCTCTACCATTACTATGGCACCCCTATTCCTTAGGGATTGCTCAGCAATTTCACTTCTTGGCAACAGCTTCAGCTGTTCCTCTAGCTGTAGCAAGACTTTATCCGCTAGCTCCTGACTAGGTGTTACCAGGATAGCTGCAGCTAATGTATCATGCTCTGCTTGAGATAGCAAGTCCGCTGCCACATAGGCAGGATTGGCGTTTTCATCTGCCAGGATTACAATTTCACTTGGTCCAGCCAGCATATCAATATCAACTACTCCATAGACCTGCTTTTTTGCTAAGGTTACATAGATATTTCCCGGACCAGTAATCTTATCTACCTGGGCCAACGTTTCCGTACCAAAGGCTAAAGCTCCAATTGCCTGGGCTCCCCCCATTTTATATATCTCTGTCACCCCAGCCTCCTTAGCTGCCACTAAAGTATAGGGGTTAACGGCAGTGGTCCCCCTTAAGGGTGGCGTTACCATGACAATTTCACTAACCCCAGCTACCTGGGCTGGCACTGCATTCATGAGCACTGAGGAAGGATAACTGGCAGTTCCTCCAGGCACATATAGCCCTACTCGTTTTAATGGTCTAATTACTTGCCCTAGGATTGATCCTGTTGAGTCCGGCTCAAGCCAGGAATACCTCAGCTGCTTTCGATGAAAGCCAGCTATTTTTTCATATGCTTTTTTGATGGCAGTGACAAACTCTTCTTCTACTTGTTTATATGCATCTTCAATTTCCGCCTCAGTAACCATGAAGCTCTGACAGTTAACCGAGCTGCCATCAAACTGGGCAGTATATTCAAATATTGCTTGATCCCCCCTAGCCTTGATGTTATTTAAGATGTCCTTTACCTGCTGCTCGTATTTATCAAAATCCTCATTGTAAGCTAATAGCTTGTTTATACTGGGATCATTACCTGATAAAACTTTAATCATTGCAGTCACCTCTTTGCTGCATTAACTCCTTGATCTTGTCTACTAAAGGCTGGACCCGCTGAAATTTCATGCGGTGACTAGCTCGGTTAGCCACCAGACGCGAGGTAGCTTCAAAGATTTCTGCAACCGGCACTAAGTTGTTTTCCTTTAAAGTCCTGCCACTAGAAACGATATCAACAATCAGCTCTGATAATCCAACTAATGGAGCTAGCTCAATATTGCCGTGAAGCTTAATTACTTCCATCTGCATCCCCTGCTGTTCAAAAAAGTCAGCTGCCACTTTGGGAAATTTAGTGGCCACTCTGCCGTAGTTATATGCTGCTAGTTCAGGGTTCTCTCTATACTTAACTTCTGGTAAAGCTACTACAAAACGACAGTAGCCAAATTTCAGATCTACCAGCTCACTAATATCCTTTTCCTGCTCTACGATAGTATCCTTCCCTACAATTCCTAAATCTGCTGCCCCATATTCCACAAAAGTTGGAATATCGGTAGGCCTGCAAATCATATAACGAACCTGAGCCGCTTCATCAGTAAATACCAGCTTCCTGGAGTCACCCTGCAGTACCGTTACTGGCAAACCAGCCTCTGCTAATATGTTTATACATGGATCAAAAAGTTTGCCTTTTGGCAAAGCTATTGTAAGCATTAATGACGCCTCCTTACTTTTATTACTTTAACATATTAAAGTGTTGCTATGATAAATAGTTTACCTTTGATTAAGAAATATGTCAATGGGTTAAATTAATTTTTAAGATACCTTTTTACTAGCCAAATTATGAAATAAATAATAAGGTAGTGATACTTTGGATACTGTCAGTCATGCTCTTTGGGGTTTTTTAGTTTTCCGCAGGCATCTTGGTCTAAAACATTTTTTATTTGGTACTGTTCTCCCTGATATTCCTTACCTAATTGGGGGTATTTTATTAATTTGGGATCAAAA
>JAWSUQ010000177.1:0-6204 GCA_033549265.1 Bacillota bacterium | reverse complement strand
CTTTTTTGACTGGTTCTTTAACTGGTAAATTTCTTAGAGGTGAAATGAAGTGGATCTAACAGAATCAGGCCAACTAATTTTAGCTGAGCGTTATTTGTTAAATGGAGAAAGACCTGAAAATATGTTTGAAAGAGTGGCAATCACAGTTGCTGCTGCTGAAGAATCCTTTCAAACAGATATAGATAAAAAGATAGTAATAGAAAAATTTACTCAAATGATGGAGAATCTCGAATTTTTGCCAAATACTCCGACACTAATAAATGCAGGTAAGCCAAATGGACAGTTGGCTGCCTGCTTTGTGTTGCCTCTAGAAGACAATATTGATAAAATTTTTGAGACCCTTCATCATACTGCTTTAATCCATACGTATGGTGGCGGCACTGGCTTTTCATTTGCTACTATACAGCCAAAAAGCTGGCCCAAAAATCAAGAAGCATATTCCCTTAATATTTGCTCTATCTTAGAGCTATTTGAATTAGCCACAAAGTTAATCAATCAAGGTGGAATTAGGCCTGGTGCCAATATGGGAATCCTACCTATAAATCATCCAGATATTTTTGATTTTGTTAAATATAAGAGTACCGTAAATAGCCGCTTATCTAGCTTTAATTTATCAGTGTCTGTAACGGATGAATTTATGGAGAAAGCTATTAAAAATGAAAAGTATCAATTAGAGTATAGCGGTAAAAAAGGAAAGTTAGTTTCAGCTAATGAGTTGTTATTTTTAATTGCTCAAGAGGCTTGGGCCTCGGGAGAACCGGGATTAATATATGCCGATGAAATTAATCGGGCTAATCCTACTCCTGAGTTTGGCAGAATAATAGCTACTAATCCTTGTGGAGAACAGCCTTTATTGCCATATGAAGCATGTAATTTAGGTTCTATTAACTTAGTCAAAATTGTAGCCAATGGTAAAATTAATTGGCTAAAGCTTCAGGAGCTAGTTTATTGGGCTGTACGGTTTTTGGATAATGTAATTGAGGTTAACAGGCTTCCTTTAAAAGAAAGCGAAGAAATAGTTGCACTTAATCGAAAGATTGGATTAGGTGTGATGGGGTTTGCCACCATGCTGCAAATACTAAATATTCCCTATAATAGCGATGCAGCAGTTAAATTAGGCACAGATATAATGAGATTTATCCAAAAACATGCTCATGAAGCATCTCATTCCCTTGCTAAAGAAAGGGGAAGCTTTCCTGCTATCAATAGTAGTATCTTGAAAAATGAGATTAGGAGGAATGCCACCTGTACAACTATTGCGCCAACAGGCTCCATTAGTAGCATTGCAGGAGTATCCTCAGGAATTGAACCAAATTTCAGCCTAATATATCAAAGAAACATTCTCAATAAAACAGTGATTGAGATTAATAGAGTTTTCTTAAAAATGATTAGAGAAGCTTATCCTAGCCACATGGCAGAGGAAATAATTGCTTACTTAATGAAATTTGGTAAAATAACCGATGCTCCTCACCTTACAAAAGAAAAAGCCGCCCCCTATGTAACTGCTTTAGAAATTGACCCTGCTTGGCATTTAAAGGTTCAAGCAGCTTTTCAAACCTATTGTGACAATGCAGTTGCCAAAACTATTAACCTACCAGAGAATACTAAGGTGGAGCAAATATTTGATATCTTTACAATGGCTTATAAGCTTAAATGTAAAGGAATTACGGTATATAGAATTAATAGTAGAGAAAAAAATGCTCTCGACTTTATTAACTGTCCAATATGTTAAAAAAATTGCTAAAAAAAATCTTGCAAATGAGAAAAAAATATGTTGTAATGTATTTATTGTATTTTTATCTATTTGAAGGAAGGTGAGCAAAGTGAGAACTAACGAACATGAAAAAACCCCTATTTTTGCTGCAGTAAGAGGATATGTTGAACAAAAAACGATACCTTTTCATGTTCCTGGCCATAAGCAAGGAAAAGGGTTACCAGAACTTACACATTATCTTGGCAAGAATATCTTTGAGATCGATTTGACTTGCATGGAAGATCTAGATAATATATGTAATCCTACTAGTGCTATTCAAGAAGCTCAGAAATTAGCCGCTGAAACTTATGGTGCAGACCATGCTTACTTTCTAGTTAACGGAACTACTTGTGGAATCCAAGGAATGATAATGTCAGTATGCCAGCCAGGAGATAAAATTATTATTCCTAGAAATGTTCATAAATCAGCAATTAGTGGGTTGATATTAAGTGGTGCTACACCTATTTACCTTGAGCCTGAGATTAATGATAACTTTGGAATAGCTATGGGAATATCCCCAGAACAGGTGGAGCAGGCATTAATTTGTCATCCAGATGCAAAAGCTGTTTTTGTCATTAATCCAACCTACTATGGAATTGCTTCTAATATAAAAAGAATAGTAGAAATTGCCCATAGCTTTAAGGTGCCTGTATTAGCAGATGAAGCCCATGGAGCTCATTTATGCTTTAATAACCAGCTACCTTTATCTGCTATGGAAGCAGGAGCCGACTTATCTGCCGTTAGTACCCATAAGTTAGCTGGTTCAATGACCCAAAGTTCCATGCTACTATTAAGAGAAGGCTTAGTAGACCCAAAAAGAGTAAAATCTGTATTAAACTTGACCCAAACTACAAGCCCTTCCTATATCTTGCTGGTTTCTTTAGATTTTTCAAGAAAGCAGATGGCTTTATCTGGAAAAGAGCTAGTACAAAGAACTATTGATATTTCGTATTGGATGAGAGCAGAAATAGCCAATATAGATGGCCTCGAATTAATTAACGATGAGCTCATAAATAATGTTGGTTGTTATGCGGTGGATCCTACTAAAATAACTGTCAATGTAAAAAGATTAGGCCTATCGGGATACGAAGTAGAAAAGATATTAAGACAAAAATATCAAATTCAAGTAGAGCTTTCTGATTTATATAATTTAATTTTCTTAGTATCCTTAGGGGATTGCTATGAAGTTGCATCTAAGGTAATAGAAGCTTTAAAGGAGATAGCAGACCTTAAATCAAATAAGAACGTTATTAAATATGGATTTAGCATGCCAGCCTTGCCAGAGGTTGCTGTTACGCCGCAGCAGGCTTTTTATAGCGAAACAAAGCTAGTGAAGCTTGAAGATGCAGTAGGGGAAATAAGTGCGGAAGCTATTATGGCATATCCGCCTGGAATTCCTATAGTATGTCCAGGAGAAAGAATGTCACAAGAATTAATAGATTATATTAAGCTTTTAAAGATGGAGAAAGCAGAATTACAGGGTACTGAAGATCCTAAGATGGACTACATTAAGGTATTAAGCAATAGATTAGTGCTAGTATCTAATTTAGGAAATATTGCAGCAAATAGTGAAGCCAGCATAAATGCATAATAATAGCTATAACAAAGAGAGTTAAATCTCTTTGTTATTTTTTTTGGGTAGAAGAATAAGCTTTAAACAAGACTTACTTCAGCAGCTTATATAGGAGTGTGGAGTTGGTGAAAGCTATTATTAATGTATTATCATCACTAGGCATAATATTATCTATCATTATTGTTTTCAGGTCTTATCAATGGTTATGGGATAACCTAATTAATCTAAGCAGAATTGGAAAATATAATACAAGCAGACTACTTATAAGACTGTCTTTAATACTTTCATTAACCTTTTTCATTATTATCTGTGCTTTCAGTTTCATATATTTATGTATATCTCTAATGCAGATATCAGATTCGCTAAACTTAATAATTCACTCAAAAACAGGAATTCCTGTTCAATGGCATCAACTAAATGTTTTTATATACTTTAGCGCTGTAACTTATTTTTCCTTAGGCTATGGAGATTATGTACCAGTAGGAACATATATTCAATATATTATACTTAGTCAATCTTTGATAAGTTATATCAACTCGGGATTAATTATAGCTTTCAGCTATGATATTTTTAAAAAGTTGCAGGAATAAAGGGCTAGCAGTTTCTAAGAAAAATTATAAATTCATGTAGGAAAACCTAATTATAATATAGAAGTAATAATGTAGTGAAAATAAAGGGGAATACCAATGACTACAAACACTAAGCTAACTACTGTAAAGCAAATAGAAGAGAAAATAAACTTATGCGAAAATGATATAGAGCTATTAAACAATCAGAAAAGCTTCCCATTTGTCTATGTAATGGTAGCATTTCCCACAACTTTGTTTTTTATCTTTGCTAGTATTCTTTCAGAGGGAATAGTTACAATATACTCGGCTGTGGTTGGAGGATTGTTTTTTTCCTTATTAATTTCCAGCTTATATATTGTAGCTTTTCAGCCAAATAAAGAGGAGCTAGAAGAAGAGCTAAAGCGAGAGCTAAAATATCTCTGGAGACTGAAAGCCAAGCTAGAGGCTGGGAAAAAGGGTGAAATGGAGATTGCCTATTATTTGAAATGGCTCAATAATAGTTATATAGTGTTTAACGATATAAGCTTACTATCCAGTAAATTTGGCATTCAGCAGATTGACCACCTAGTAGTTGGACCCAATGGCATTTTTCATATAGAGACGAAGAATATAAACGCTACTATAAAGATTTCTTCTTCAGGAGACTGGGTACTGGAGAAACATCTTCGTAATCAAATTCTAACGGAAGGGATGGAAAGCCCCCATCATCAGATAAAAAGACATGAGGTTGTAGTTAAGGAGCTGCTAAATAATAACTTTAATAAAAATGTCCACATAGAAGGATTAGTGGCAATGGCCAATTCTAGAACTATTATTGAAGGTGTTGACCCCGTTTTAGAGGTTGTGAAAAAAGATAAGCTAGTCTATCACATTGAAAACGGTGGCAAAAAAAACAATCTGAGCCCAGCCGATGTGAAGCAAGTTGCCCTTATAATTACGAAAAATTGTGTAGTAGATGATGATAATAAAAGCGAAGAGGTGGTAGAATAACTATGATTTTTAGTAGTAAAATCGTAGTTATTTTTTTTAATTTAAGCATTTTCTTGTGAATTTTCTCTTATATAGCAAAAGCTATTGCTACAAGCTAGAGGATATGTTATTATGAGTTTAAGAATATTGTATACAAAAAACCTTTAGGAGGGTATG
Source organism: Bacillota bacterium (assembly GCA_033549265.1). Classification (GTDB taxonomy): domain Bacteria; phylum Bacillota; class Desulfitisporia; order Desulfitisporales; family JAWSUQ01; genus JAWSUQ01. The sequence continues at coordinate 1,163 of JAWSUQ010000177.1, read as the reverse complement.
GAAATGGAATACCTGGTAACTTGGATTGAAGGTGAAGAGGTTCAATATTTATTTTTAAATCAACAGGAGCTGCAAAGTTTATTAGACAGTGAGATCGACAAAAACTATATTTATACTAGAGTGCAGTAAACTATTCCCCTGATGGCAAAATCAGGGGTTATTTTTTGTCTAAATGAGTCTTATTAAACGTTAAACGTAAATAGATTATTTACGATAAAAGCAGGAAAGAACTAATAATAAATAGAATTTAATACTAAATAAGCGGTTAAAGGTTGGTGTATGATGGATAAAAATAATAGCAAATTTAATTTAGAATATACACTAGAGCTAGCCCAAAAAGATTTGCTTGAAAAGAAAATACCTCTGATATGTAAAAATACTGGTGTTACTTTCTCTCAACAAGAGCAGTGCTTTAAATTACCATATCTAAATCACAAAGTTAGAATTTACCTCTCAGGGGAAATTAATAGCGATAAAGAGTTAAATATACATGAAAAAATAACTATTCTTCACTACCTTAACAATGGTGGAGCAGGTAAGGCAATAAATAGCGATAACCTAATTTCTTTTAAGGAGTTGCCCGGTGGTGCAATATATATAGTACCATTTACTAATAGAGCCATTAAGCCATTAATTAAAATGTTTGGTAATTCACCGGAAAAGCTGATAACTGTAGCTCAGAAATGGGAGGGTGGTCAAGCTACCTTTGGTGATTATAGTATTTTCATACCGGTTTTTCCAAAAGTTACGATAACCTATGTGATATGGGCCGGTGATGAAGAATTTCCCCCTAATGCAACAATTCTATTTAATCAGTCAATAGTTAATTATTTACCTACAGAAGATGTAGCAGTCATAGCGAGTCAACTGGTCTATCAAATGCCTGGGTTGCTGGGATAATTTATAATATGAGGAATGACGTAGTCAATGGATAAGGTAATAAGCATTAGCTTAGGTAGCAGTAAAAGAAATTATAACCGGATTATAAGTTTTAATCAACAAAAGCTTAATTTAATTAGATTAGGAACTGATGGCTGTAAAAGAAAAGCAGCTATGTTAATTAGACATTATGACGGACAAGTTCCTTTTATTGGGCTTGGCGGCGTAAACTTGAACTATCTTTGGAGGGACAAAAAATATCCCTGTCACGATGGCGTTTCATT
>JAWSUQ010000176.1:0-6214 GCA_033549265.1 Bacillota bacterium | reverse complement strand
ACCTTACGGTTATTGACCTTTATCCCAAGTCCTGCGGCTATTTCCTTGAGTTTTTCTGCATCAGCTATTTCATAAGGCGCCTTTCCTTCCGCAGCCTCTAATAATGTTAAGACAACCTCTCGGGCATGCTCCACGTGAGGAGTAGCTCCTTCAGTAATCATAGTTAATAAATTCCTAGCTACGATTGAGTCGGCTGTTGCACCACAAACCCCTCGCTGAGGTCCCTTTTCTGTAAAGGAAATTCGACAAGGCCCTTCTAAGCATCTTCGACAGCAAACACCAGCTAGCCCAAACTTACAACGGGGCTCCATTTGCCGTCCACGGTCAAACGCTGTTTCAACCCCATCCACCTCTGCTTTCAGTAGCAGCTCTTGAACCCCTAAATCCAAACTAAGCTCTCTAAATTTATCCATTACTAAAGCCCTCCTCCAGTAGAATTTTCACAATATTCCTACTTAAAGAGTAGCAGTTATTATAATTATTTTCTGTCAACCAGCCGACAAATGCCTAAAGTAACTTGTTGTTTTTAATTCATTCCTTTAGCCATTTCCTCAAGCTTTTCTACCTTCTTAATTAAGATGTTCTTCTTTTCTATTCTTTCAATGATGCCTTCTTTTTCTAAGCCGTTAATCAAACTAGATACTGTTTGCCTAGTACTTCCTATTAAAGCAGCAATCTCCTCAGTAGTTAAGCTTAGTTTCAAGACAACTCCACTATTAGTTTCCTTACCTCTTCTTATAGTAAGCTTATATAAAAATTCCGCAATTCTACTTTCCGCCTGTTTAAACGCTAAGCCTTCAATGATATCTATAGAATTCCGCAGACAGTCCCCTAGTACTTTCACCATAACCATACTAAGGGAAGGCACCTCCTTTAGCAGTCGTTGAAACTCACTAGCCTCAATAGTTAAAATACTGCAATCTTCAAGGGCTTGGGCAAATCCCCTAGTATGAGTAGCATAGATGTCTCCTTTTTCTAAAATAGTAAGGGTAAACTCTTTTTCTTCATAGGTTAGATATATCTTTACTTTGCCTTTTTTAACAATATAGACTAAATTCTGGCCAGTTCCCTCCATAAATAATATCTCTTTCTTAGCAAAATGCTTTTCTCGAAAGTTAGTTACTAAATTTTCAAACTCATTTTGTTGAAATATCTCAATTAAATTTAAGTCTGTTAGCTTCATTCTCCCTACCATTGCTATCCCTCCCTTACTACACTATATTTCTTAATTATAACAAATAGTAATTAATTAGGTTAGCTTAAAAAGTATGTATAGCGACCCTACTTCAGTAAAAAATATATATAATTAAAGCTATTGAGGTGCCAAACATGCGTATTCGTTTTGGATTTGTTGCAATGTCCCTAAAACTACCGGAAAGCTCTCCCTCCAAAACTATTACAGTTACAAATTTTAAAAAACTGCCTGATAATGAAGTAAAACTATACAGGCTGCACAGATTGGCAAAAGAAAACTTAACTAACAGCTTGCGCATTTTGCGCCATGCTGTTGACAATGGTATATATATCTATCGTTTTACTTCAAAGCTAATACCTTTAGCTACCCATCCAATAGCAGAGTTTTGGGATTGGCAACAGGAGTTAAGAAAAGAATTTGCCGCTATTGGAGAATATATTAAAGCCAACAATATTAGAGTTAGTGCTCATCCCGATCACTTTACAGTTCTTAATAGTCCTAAAGAAGATGTGCTAGCGGCGGCTATCAAAGATTTAAGCTATCACCATGATTTATTTGAGGCTATGGGCTTAGGAGAAGAAGCAAAACTAGTTATTCATTTGGGAGGGGCATATAAAAACAAACAAGAAAGTATAGCACGATTTATAAAAAACTTCTCTTTAGTACCTAATCCAATCGGTTCACGGGTTATCTTAGAAAATGATGATAAGAGCTACAATGCTGAAGAGGTCTTATTAGTTTGCGAAAGCCTTGGTATTCCAATGGTACTAGATTTGCATCACCATCAATTTAATGCTTCAGAGTCCGACTTAAAGACTTTACTACCACGTATTTTTGCTACTTGGCAAGGTACAGGACTAGTGCCAAAGCTACATTTATCTTCACCAAAAAGTCCAGAGGACTTTCGCAGTCATGCAGATGATATTGATCCCAGCTACTTTCTTGATTTTCTAAAAATTGCTAAGTCCTTAGATGTGGATTTCGATGTAATGCTGGAGGCTAAAAATAAAGACTTGGCACTATTTAATCTCATGAAGAAGCTAAAAAAAGTACCAGACATAACCTTTGAAACAGATGCCATAATTAAATATTAGTCGGGGAAAGCTAAAAAGAAATGTAATGAGAATTAAAAGGAGGTTTTAATAGTGAAAAAGAATGTTGGCGATTTAGACAGATATCTGCGAATTGCTGGCGGTCTATATCTGCTGGGCTATGGTATTAACCGAGATAGCGGCTTTTGGACAGCCATGGGAGCTTTAAAGGTGGCGGAAGGAGTTACGCGATTCTGTCCGATGCTGAACCTACTAGGTCTTTCAACTGCTGAAGAAACTCCAAAAGTAGCTACTAGGGTAAGAAAAGCTGTTCACCGAATTACAGATGATATTTAAGGAGGGCAGGCTATGTACCATGATAGAGAGAACTATCATTTAGGCACTTGGGGTTTTCCAAGCTTAGGTTGGTGGGTGCTCCATGCAGTAGGAATCAGTGCTATCTACTATTTAGGTAAGAAGTCAGGTAACTGCTGTGAAGAAGAGGAAGAATAATAAAAATAGGAGAAGGTTATGCTGCCTTCTCCTATTTTTATTTACTTAAGTCCTCTATAAGTCCTTGATTCTTTTAACTTTCCTTCGATAACTTCCTTTTGAAAAAGGTTCTTCTGACAGGTGGTAGTAAATATATACTAATCAAAATAAGAATGAAGCTTAACACACTGTAGCTAATAGTATATATTTTCCAAGGGTCAATCAACGTAGTTCTCCAACCCATATCCTCGAAGATGCCAACCATGACCAGCACTGGATTTAAAGCCCTTAATATCCATACAATATTAGGTGTTTGATATATGGCCGTGTCGTAAGACCCAGGTACTACTGAATCATTAACAAGCATAGCCTGGGCACGAAAATATTGATCTAACAGCTCTGCGCCTAGTAAAGTAAATACTGTAATGGCGAAAATAACACCATAGGATATAACTGTACTAATACCCGTCTTTCTGACCCACGTAGAAAAGAAAACACCTACACTGCCGAAAAAAACCATATTGAGAATGTAAAGACCAAAAACCCCCGCTAATTGATTAGGAGCAATTCCGCCGTAAAGGGTAACCATCGCAAAAACCGGCAAAGTGGCTATCACCAGCAGGATGGTAAAAGCAAGGGATGACATTAGCTTGCTTAAAATAATTGATGCAGGGGACAATCTGGTAGTTAAAAGAATATTTAAGGTTTGCCTTTCCCTTTCACTGCTAATGACACCAGCAGACAGCCCTGGCGTTACAAAAGCGATTAATGCCAGTTGCAGCAAGGACAGCATGATGAATATTTCCCTGCTTCGCTCAGGTTGAAAGGTACTATAATTATATCTAGTGGTTAAATAGATAAACCCTAAAGTTATAGCTACAACCGCTCCCACATATAAAAACACTACCAGTGGACCGCGAAAGGTGCGGAACCTCTCCTTTAACTCTTTTGTTAGTACTGGGCTTAGAAATCCTTCTCCCCTCATTCCGCCACCTCCTGGGTAATTTTCATAAATATATGTTCTAAGCTTTCGCGCTCAGCAGCAAAGCTAGTGACAGCCATACCAGCGCCAACTAACTCTTTGATAAGTATGCTAGATTCCTCTTCACCGCCATTAAGTTGCACTATAAAGCTTTGGTCTTCTTGTCTTACACTGTTTACTAATTGATGCTGCTGTAAAAAGCTCATTGCTTCATCCCACCTGCTGAGGAATGAAATCCGAACCGCATGTTTGCCGCTAACCTGAGCTAGTATTTCTTTAACAGGGCCACAGGCTAGCATTTTCCCCCTTTCAATAATTCCAATAGTATCGCACATCTCAGTTAATTCTAGCAGGATATGGGAGCTTATTAAAATTGTCTTACCCATTTTACTTAATTCTTTAATTATCTCCCTCATTTCCAATCTAGCTCTTGGATCTAAGCCAGAAGCAGGCTCGTCTAAGATAAGCACCTGTGGACTGTGAATCAAACATCGGGCTAAACCTAATCTTTGCTTCATACCTCTTGATAGAGTGTCTACATAAGCCTCTTCCTTGCCAGAGAGGTTAACTAATTCCAGCAAATCCTTGATCAGACCTGCCCGCTTAGCGACAGGAACAAAATATGCCTGAGCGTAGAAATCTAAGTATTCCTCCACCTTGAGATTATCATAAACCCCAAAAAAATCTGGCATGTAACCGATGAGCTGTCGTACCTCCTCAGGCTTTTCTGTACAATCAAATCCACCAACATAAGCTTTACCCTTGCTAGGAGCTAATAAAGTTGCCAAGATAGACATTGCTGTACTTTTGCCAGCACCATTTGGTCCTATGAAGCCAAAGACGGATCCCCTTTCTATGGTAAGATTTAAATCAATTAACGCTGCAACATTTTTATAATTTTTCGATAATCCTATAGTTTTAATCATTATTTTTCCCTCCCTAATACCTGGATAGCAGGTTCAGGAATAAGTTTACGGATACCACTTTCATTAATTAACCGCATTCTAAAATTTCCTTCATCCGAGACTAATGCTTTAGCTTTATCTTCTTTTAAAACTGTTAAGCTATCAGTTAATAATTCCCATTCATTTTCTTGCCAATTAAAAATCTCGATCCGAATATCCCCTTGCATAATTTCTGAGAAGTTATGGTAAAGGCGTTCTACAACCATATCCTTTCCTACAACAAAATCTAAAGATACTATCCCTTGAACATCTATTCCTCTATGGTTAGGACCATAATACTCATAACTAATTTGGCCTTGATATTTTGGTTTGATATAATTAAATGGAATAAATATTCTATCATCACTACCTAGATCTACCGTTAAGGTTTGTAAAACCAATATATTTGAGCTTTTAGCAACGTTATATTCTACTGCATCTAAAAGCTCGAGCTCTTGATTTGACCAGCCGCTAATATTCACTTCTAATGGTACAATCACTGGATTTTGAGGCAGATAATTTTCTACTACTGCCTTTACCTCAACTGGTCTAGCTGGGACTGTAGGGACTGAGTACATTAATCTTTCCCGTTGGGGAGATAAGGTCTGACCTGGCATTGGATAGTAATAGCCTTTTTCCATACTGTTATTCATATTTTGCCAATCTAGCCTCTCCTGAATGCTTTTGCTTTCCCCTTGCTCCCAGTCACCCAGTTGATAAACACCTGATCCAATGGTCACAATTACCTCCTCTAAGTCCATGGAGGTATTGTTTATCAATGTTCCTGTTAAGACATCATCAACTAGAGACAATCGTCCTTCAATTGCTCCTAAGTCCGTTTTTACATTACTAAAAATTACATTTCGCAATGACCAATACTCTACTCTATTAAAGCCAATCGTTTTATTTCCTCCTTGGTCAATGGTAACGCTTGTATTAGGCGAATTGGACCTATATCTTGCTGAAGGTATGGCAAAGGTATTGTCAGAAACGGAAATGTTATAGCTGCCGCCTTTAGGAATAATAACTGCTCCAGCACCTCTAACTTCTGCTAATTGAGAATCTATTATATTAACTCTTGCTACCGTTTGCAGAACTCCATCTCCTGAAATTCTTCCTTTCCCCACCGCAGAGATGCCTGTCGTAAATATTATCGCCGTTAGCGGTATAATAACCCATAACCACTCCCGCTTGTCGTACCTTTTCATTGCCAAATAAAAAGCTGGACTTATAATTAGCAGATATCCTAAAAATATAACAATTAAGGTGGGTAGCTGGGGAGATTTAATGTCTTCAAATATATTGGCTGCCTCAAGATAGCCCCAGTAGTTCTGCCAATAATCTACTTCTTCTGAATAATGCCAGTTTACTCCAATCAACTGTAGCCATAGATCTTTTTCTGCGGATATTGCTTCATTAGTATCTGTTAGCAGGTCAAAGGTGCTAGTTACTATTAATCCATTTCCCTGTCTCTCCAGATAAAGCCTTGGTTCTCCTTCGTATTCAGAAACTACTTGATCTGCATAATTACCCCCCTGAGAAACTACTAACTTCCCCCCTGCCAATACCC
>JAWSUQ010000175.1:0-6224 GCA_033549265.1 Bacillota bacterium | reverse complement strand
TGTACTTATACTTACGTTAGACAGCACATCATAATTGCTTAAGTTCACTGAGTGAGTATCAAAGCTCAATTCAAAAATGAGTTCAGGGCCCACTTCAGCAATTGGATTTAAAAGAATCGCCTTAACATTTACAGCCTTTTGGCTGTCAATACGAACTACATCATTTGTACTTATTGTGCTGGTGCTACTGGATTCATCATTCTTAGTCGAATTAGTTGAGCACCCAACTAGTAAGGTAGTTAACATTATTACTATCAATAATAACCATAGTTTTAATTTCTTCACCCGCTTCACCTCCATCCTTCCATATTTAGTTATTACAACAATCCAGAGCTGAATGTTTAATAATTATTCGAAGCATTAGATAGATACCTAGTACATTCATTAATATCCCAAAAGTCATAAAATAGGCTTTATACTGGGACATAAAAACAGCCGCACCTGATAAACCAATGACCGGAGCTACATCCCCTACATGATGCAGACAACATGCTATCATAGTAGCAGTAGAGGTCCCGGTTCCGGCAGCAGCTACCATACCACCATGTTTGGCCTTAACCTCTTTAAAATGCTTAAACAACGTAATCTGCAAACCAAAGCCTACTGAAATTAAAATAACATATAATTTGTCCTCTTTAAAAAGGTCCACAGCATGTGTGAATGAACTGGACAATATACTTATTAACAGCAGATAAAAGCCCATTAACCCTATAGCCGATAGAAAACCGATTGACCATGATCTTCTGCTTATTTTTCTAAATGTTGGTAATACTGATTTCATTCTATCACCCCTGAATGCTCCTTCAATTTACAGGTTGAAGGTCCCAGTCTTAAATATTATTTTACCTAAAATTTATGAAGCTTTTATGTTTATTTAATGAAATTTTTATACCTAGGCGGGGTAGGCATTGTCGTAGGAATTATAAAAAAAATAAAAACCCACTTAGCTCTAAGTGGGTTATCTTCATTTAAATCATTATTCTGGATTTGGTGCACCTACCGGGCAAACCTCAGCACAATTACCACACTCTATACATTTTTCAGGGTCAATATGATGCATATCCCCTTTTTCATAAATAGCTTCAGTTGGACACTCCGGAGCACATGCCCCACAGTTAATACACTCTTCATTAATTATATATGTCATATAATCACCTCCCCGAAAAAATTGATACATATTAGATTTTCTTAATTTAGGATTCCCGTAATTTCTTTTGATATACAAAACTCCTACATAATTGTAGGAGTTTTTGTGTATCAAATATTTTTTACATGCTGTTAATTACAGTACGCAGTATTTCCATATCATTGCCTGAAGTTATGCCAACCCAATATACTTTAGTCCCCTTGTACCAATAATAGTTTTCCATTCCAGCACCAGTAACATAGTAATAGGTTGTGTCCCCAATGACAAATTCTTGACGATTAGTAAATACTGGGCTTGCGGGTATCTTCTCATCCATGATATCTAATAAATACTTAGCCTCTTGCTCATCGCTTGATTGTGATATCCAAACAACGAAATGGCTGTCTGAACTAGCATATTCTGCCACCAAACCATCCACAATCTCAATATCAGTTCCATGTAACCTGCTAATATTTTGAATAGCCTCATCGCCAGTAATTACGCTATCCAACCTAAATCCATCAACTTGTGTAGGTATACTTGCCTGGAGTGATAGAGTGCCACTAGATGCTGTATTATCTTCTTTCAGATATTGGCTAACAAAAAAACCTACCGATAGCAGAGCAACTACTGCAATTACCCCTACTATTTTTTTATTCATTATTTACCTCCTTGGCAATTCTAATTTTTTTATGTCTTATTTATCGATAGCCCTTTGAAGTTGCTCAAGCTCATTGGCTAACTGATTTTGTCTCTTTCCCAAAGAAAATGTGTAAGCAAAAATTGCAATCCACGTTATTGTATATGCAGCAAACAAATATCCCACTTAATCATCTCCTATCAATTTGACTATTTTTACTCTTGTTTTTCTCGCAGTGTATTTTTTATCTCTTGAAGCTGATCTTGCAAATGAGCCAATGCCATACCTTTCTGTAAAAAATAAAAATACAAAAATGTAAATACTATTACAGAAAATATAAGGGTTTGTAGCATTGAGGAAGGCAATCCTATTCTGCCGGGCTCAATCACCTTTGGATGTAATACTGTTTGCCACCAATGAATAGACATAAACACAATGGGTACATTAATAAAGCCGATAATCCCAAAAACTGCAGAAAATCTTCCTTTTTTGTCTGGCTCCATAGATGAAGATCTTACCAAAAGGTAAGCTAAGTAAATAAACCATAAAATTAAAGTAGTAGCTAATCTAGGTTCCCAGGTCCACCATGTATTCCAAGCTGAACGACCCCAAATAGGTCCAGTAATAAGTACAATAGTAGTGAATAAAACACCTATCTCTGCCGAACTACTGGCCAAAATATCCCAGCGACGGCTTCTTGTCCTCAAATAAGCAATGCTGCCAATAAAGACAACAAAAAACGCAAAAAAACCAACCCAAGCTGAAGCTACATGAAAATAAAATATTTTCTGGGAAACCCCTAATTTTGCATCAGCCGGTACCCACATAAATATAAGGTAAGTAGCTAAAGCCATTAATACAAAAGTAACCCAGCCCAATATTTGATGCTTTTGACTTAATATCATGTCGCTTTTCATTCTACACCTCCAACACATAATCGAATAATACAAATGGCACAGCTATAAAAATAATATCATATGCAATTATTAGTCCCAACCAGGATTTCAATTCTATTATGCTTGGTGTTCCCAAAATAATAGAGGTGCTTTCAACCGCTGCTATAATCACTGGCAATATTATTGGAAAAAGAATTATTGGCAACAATATTTCACTAGTTCTTGTATTTGCTGATAAAGCTGCTAACAAAGTACCCACAGAAATAAAGCCTATCGTACTTAGCAATATTACCACTACCAGCATAGGCAAAGAACCTACATTTCTATAATCAAAGAGAATAAAATAGACTGGTAATGATATTAACTCCATAATACCGACAAATAAAAAGTTGCTGATTACTTTCCCAAAATATATTACACTGCGATCTGCAGGGCAAAGCATAAGTCCCATAATACTATCGTTGGCCTTCTCAGATACAAAGCTTCTATTTAAACCTAAGATGGCCGCAAATGAAAACCCAACCCAGATAACTCCGGGAAATACTGCTTTAGTAGTTTCGCGAGTTGGATCAAAAGCAAAACTAAAAATTACTATTACTAAGAAGGAAAAGATCAGCATGGCACTGACCATTTCCTTTGTTCTAAGCTCAGAAGTGATGTCTTTCCAAACTAGTGCTTTAATTTGCTTGAAAAACATTAGTGACCACCACCTACCTGTTCTAAATAAATCTGCTTAAACCTAGCTGGACCTAAGGAGGTGGTCTCTTCTTGGTATGTTATTTTTCCTTTATAAACAATGAGGATCCGATCGCTTAATTCTAATCCTTGTTCATAATTATGAGTAATCATAAAAATAGTACGTCCATTTTTATTTAGTTGAGCTAAAACATTGTTTAGTATTCCAATAGCATGTTGATCTAGTCCAGTATAGGGCTCGTCCAAAAAAAGAACCTTTGGATTATGAATAATAGACCGAGCAATACTTAGTCGCTGTTGCATTCCTCTGGAAAAGGTACCAACTGGATCAGACATTGCATATTGGAGACCTACCTCTTCTATTACTTCAAAGGCTCGCTCCTTTAAGTTGTCTACTCCGTACATTTCCCCATAAAACTTTAGGTTCTCATAGGCTGTTAAGCGATCATATAAAAAGCTATTATGAGATATTACCCCTATATTTTTTCTTAGTTCCACTAGGTTATCCTCAACCTTTTGCCCGCCAATTAACAGCTCACCTTCAGTCGGATTTACTAATAAGGAAAGTATTTTCAATAGGCTAGTCTTACCAGCACCGTTCGGACCTAATACTGTAACAAACTGTCCAGGCTTAATATGCAAATCTATGCCCCTTAGTATTTCCTTAGAGCCAATTCTTTTAGTAATCCCTTTTGCAACTATCACTCGGTCGTTCCTCCTAGTTCCCATTCCATGAGCTATTCACTTAACATTTTTAGCTTTACTTTTACTTTTGTAAGTTTTTCTTTATAAAGTACAAGCATTTTTTCATAGGCGTCCTGATCTATTTCATTTCTGTCTAACTGTTCTTTAGCTTCTTGAATTTTTTCTAATAGTATTTTTTGTTTCGCCAAAAGCACTTTAAATTCCTTGTCATCATTATTATTTTGTCCATTATTAGCAAAGCTTTTATTATCTTTCCATTTCTTAATGTAAACGATTAAGCCAATAGCCAGCCCACCTACTAAGACAAGCATAAACAGATGAGGCTCAACTCCCCTAAAGGGAGAATTATTCCAAAACCGAATATGCCCTGGACTATGGAAAGCAGTATTACTATAGCCCATATTTAAAAAAGATGAACTGTTTGGCGCCTCCCCTTTTACAGCCACAATACTAAGCTCAGTACCTGGAACTGTATTTTCAATAAAATATTGACTATAATTAGTATCTCCCATAGGTGCATTGCCTGCTAAAACAACACCTTCACCCATTACTAAAATATTTTCAGGGGCTAATATATAAAAGCTTTCGGTGTTATAAATAATTTGTTTATCAATAACAAACTTATCGCCGCCAGACATTAAAAGGTTGTATAAGAGGTCTAGTTTATACTCCCCTGGAGGAATATCCTTTATTATTCCCATACCAATTTCCAATTGCTGCAGCTCTTCATTTGTATTCGCGCCCTCACCAATTATTAGTTCATCAAAGTATTTAGGTAAAGAAACCCGCAATGTTGGCTGCTCCTCAGTTGGTAGGGAGGTATCAACCTCTATGACATCCCCAGCATTATTAAATTTAATGATTTCCCGGACCTCTAGTTTATTATCTTCAACTAGCTTTAGCAGTATATGATGTACATCTATGGATACTTGGTCACTGGGATAGGCATAGCCTATCCCAGTAACTCCAAGTAAAAGTATTGTGGTAATTAATAATGTCATTAAGGCCTTACTACATCTTTTGTTTGACATTACCTACTTCCCCTCTTCCCTATTACTTTTTCTTCTTTTTAAGTATTTTCTCAACTTCTTTTTCTATTTCTGCCTCAACCTCTGCCTCTATTGACTTTATATCCGCCTTCTTATAATCTGTTTTTATATCCTCTTCTGCCTTTAAAATAGCAACTGCCTGTGATTTATACTTTTGTTGCAGCTCTTGGTAATCTTCTTCGGAAAGCTTATTAGTACGAAAGTCAAACTCTATTTCGTTAAGTGTAGAAAAGACGGCTTCCTTTCTTTTTTCAAGCTTATCCTCCATATACAACTCAGGATCGTAATAGTCATAGCTATCATCTCTATTTTTAATTAATGGCATTCCTACCATTAACCCACTAGCTACTACTAAAACAAGTCCTACTAGCATTGCGAATACGTCCACAGAATTCCCTCCTAATGCTTAATTTACCCTACCAGTAATTCTTTTGTTCATCAGACACTATATCGTCATATGCTTCCAACTCAATTGGGTCAATATCTTCCTCTTCCTGTTCGCTATCTAATTCCTCACTGGCAAGCACCCATTTATCCAGAGTAAGATAGATTACTAGCCCTCCACCAAGAATCCCTAAAAAAGGAATGGTCCATGCAGTAATATTAAAGCCTTGCCTTGGAGGATAGGTTAACACACTAACCCCATATATATCGATATATGACTGTAATATTTCATCCTTACTCATGCCTAATGCTAGCTTATTGCGAATATCTTCCCGCATTTGAACAGAGGTAGCATTATCGCATGAGGCCAAGGGCATTCCACAGTCATCTGTACACATCAGACTGCCTTCTATCTCTTTAAAAAGAAGATAGTTTTCCTCCAGAGCTAAAGCAGTTCCAGTTAAAGTCATTAGCAGAAATAAAGCTAGTATTAATATGCTTACCTTTTTTTTGCTATTATTCATAATTTAAATCAGCTCCTCTGGCTAATCTGGCTATATTTAGGACCTAAGTCGCTTCCCTTTCCAGGCCATAGGGCAAATAAGGTTCCCAGTATCAATACATACCCGCCAATCCAAATCCATTGAATTAAAGGATTCACGTTTACTTTTAATGCTGTAGTTCCATCTGCATCCCAGCCAGCTAAAGTAATATAAAGGTCCTCTTTT
>JAWSUQ010000174.1:0-6233 GCA_033549265.1 Bacillota bacterium | reverse complement strand
CCATTCAAAACGGTGAGGTAGTAACAATCGATGTGGCTCCGGAGCTTACCAACGGTTCAACCTTTGTACCCTTAAGATTTGTAATCGATAATTTAGGGGCAAAAATAGATTATGACAGTACTACAAAGGTCATTAGCATTGGCAACTAGGTGACTGGAAATTATTATAATGAAAATTATAAGATTTTTAGGTAAAAAAAAAGAGGATTTACTATATGCTTGTCGAAATCATATAAAAGAATCATAATTATATGACAATAATATGTAATTCCTTCGTATATTTCTAGCGATTGGGCTAGAAGTCTCTACCATGTAACCGTAAATTACTGGGCTACGAAGAAGCACTTGAAGTGTTTCTTCGTAGTTTTTTATTTTTTTACCAAAACATTAGCTATATTTTTCCTTGTATCTGTACCAGTTGATGTACTATATTCGAAGCAAACATAACTACAACTTTTATATTCTTTAGCTACTCATATATTCCTGAAGGGATGGTTCAGGAGTTTCTACCAGGTCGCCAGCTGGCCTGACTATGAGGTTTTTGTTTCTCATATTGTCAGGTAGGAGGTGAGCTGTTTTTTTGTTTGGCTTTAATAGTCTATATTTTAATTAAATATTGGATTTAGCGCTAATATTATTTAGTAAAAAGGCAATCATAATTAGTGAGATTAAGGACTTCCTCTGAAACATTTTATTAAAATACTCAAATTTTAAGGAGGATAAATAATGGCTAATAATAATCAAGGCTTTCTAGAAAAAACTTTTAAACTATCAGAAAACAAGACTAATGTTCGTACTGAGCTAGTGGCTGGATTGACCACCTTTATGACTATGGCATATGTACTGGTGGTGGTGCCAGATATCTTAAGCGCAGCCGGTATTCCAGTTTTTGCCGCAGTTGCAGCAGTTTGTATCTCTGCCTTTGTGGCCTGTTTAGCTAATGGATTTTATTCTAACTATCCCTTTGCTTTGGCACCTGGGATGGGACTAGTAGCATTTTTCTCCTTTACCGTAGTAGGACAAATGGGGTTAACATGGCAAGCGGCTTTAGGAGCAGTATTTATTTCCGGGATTATCTTTATAATCTTAAGTGTTACAAACGTGAGAGAAGCTATCCTAGATGCCATCCCTATGTCTTTAAAACAGGCAATTACTGTTGGTATTGGAATGTTTTTAGCTTTTATTGGATTCAAAAATGCAGGCTTTATTGCTGCTGACCCTGCCACATTTGTGAGATTGGGGGACTTAACTCAGACAGGACCTATTCTAGCAGGTATCGGACTGCTACTGACCATCGCTTTATCAGTGCTGCAAATTAGAGGAGCTTTTCTGATTGCTATAGCAGCCACTACAATTATAGGTATTCCAATGGGTATAACCCAAGCGCCTCAAGGCTTTCTGTCAATTGAGCCATTGAGAGCATTAGAGCAGACAGCCTTTCAGTTAGATATTGGTGCAGCATTGCAGGGTGGATTTATTGCTCTTATTTTCTCCTTTACCTTCGCCAACATGTTTGATACTATGGGTACTCTAATTGGGGTAGCTACTAGAGCTAATATGTTGGACAAGGATGGCAGGCTGCCAAGAGCAGGGCGTCCTTTACTAGTTGACGCAGGAGCAACAAGCTTCGGTGCATTACTAGGAACTAGTACAGTGACAACTTACCTAGAGAGTGCAGCCGGGGTGGCGGCAGGCGGTAGAACTGGTTTAACTGCAGTTGTCACCGGTGTACTGTTTGGAGTTGCTTTATTTCTAGCTCCTATTTTAACTATCGTACCATCACAAGCTACAGCCGCTATTCTAATTATCGTAGGGGTAATGATGGCAGAAGCCGCACTGAAAATCAACTTTAAGGATTTTACGGAAGCAGTGCCAGCTTTCCTAACAATGATCATGATGCCATTAACCTTTAACATTGCCAACGGCTTTGCCTTTGGATTTATCTCCTACGCATTTATTAAGCTAGTGGCAGGAAAGCATAAGGAAGTTAGTCCGATTATGTATATATTAGCAATTCTGTTTATTATCAGCTTTATGCTCTAAGAGATACAAATAATGCCCACCTCGCTTCACAGTAAGCGTAAGGTGGGTTACTTATTTAAGCATCTGTTTCTGCAGATGTTTTTCATGCGTTTTTTACCTTTACCATTAGGGTAATTTGAAGTAATCCGCTTAGCCTTAAAGTTCCGGCTTAAAAGTTTCTAAGCTGGCATCTGAAAACTCCTAAACTCAAATTTTCCAGCCTTGTTGGTCCTTAAAAAATATCTGATCTCTTAGATGGTTAAAAATGCTTCAAAAGATCTTTAATATGCAGTTAGGTTTTAAAGAGACTACAACTTGTTATTTTTTTTAGTCTATATCCATTGTTGCGAAGGCGTAATTATGCTATAATTTAGGCATAATATTATTAAAGGAACTGATGCTCATGCCTGAAATTAGGCCTATCAAAGATTTAAGAAATACAACTAAAATCTCTGAACTTTGTCATAAATGTCAAGAGCCAGTATTTATAACCAAAAATGGCTATGGTGATTTAGTAGTTATGAGTATAGAAACTTATGAACGAGAAATAGCTAGAGCTGAGCTATATAGAAAATTGGCAGAAGCAGAAGCACAGATTGAAAACGGCGAACCACTGTTAGATGCGGAACATGTTTTTGAGAAGTTGAGAAAGAAATATGTCACAAAATAGTTATAGTGTAAAAATTAATTTAAGCAAGTGATGATTTAGAGAAAATTTATAGCTATATCTCCCAGGAACTTTTTGCTGTAAGTACAGCTAATAACTTACTAGAAAGATTAGAAAGAAGTATTATGAGCTTAAGAGATTTTCCGTTTTCATGTAACCTCGTTGCAGATGAGTTGTTAAAAAAGAAAGGTTATCGAAAGTTAATAGTAGATAACTATATTATTTTTTATATAGTAGATGAGTTTGACAAAAGAGTAGTTATTATGCGTGTGCTATATGGTAGACAAAAATATCAAGATATATTATGAAGCATCTGTTTCTGCAGATGTTTTTTTATGTTCTGCCGCTTGCGCGCAATTAGCAGGAAAACCATATTGAAACAAGAATTATATTAGTATTGTTGAAAGAATGTTAAGTGATAAAGGGGGCGGAAATTATGTCTGAAAATAACTATCGGGATGCTTTGGGGAAGGCTCGTTATGAGTTTGGCCTTGGAGACCCCTTGCTGATGGCAGACTGCAGTGGAGCTGTTTACCAGGAACTAGGTGATGGCAAGGGCATATTTAGGCTAACCTATTTAAATAAGGAATATGAAATTACTTTTCCGGCAGGGGAGGTTAGCTTTGCTAAGGACACCATACCGGTTGCTAAGGATAAAGGTACTGATGACTGTTGGGTTCAGGAGCCAGAGGCGGAGCTAAAGGTAGAGTCACCGGCTGCAAAGGTAGGCTGCGGTCGACCTATTCCCCAGGCTGTCCCAATCGATTATTCCGGTAACACAATTCTTGTCAGCGATCAGACGCTGATGCTGATGTATCTAAAACAGGCCAGCGGTTTGCCTCTTCGAGAGCAGTGGCTTAATTTTTTACAGCTGCCAGAAGGGAGCCATCACTATGGACCTTTTTTGGTGGATGCAGTGAACCCCATGGTGGAGCTGTTTCATGACAATAAGGAACTATTTTTTAAAGCTGTGGCAGGAATGGGAGGAAAGGCTGCCAAGCTAGGAGACTTTGGTGCCATCATTCCTGCATTGCCACGTATCCCACTGGCCTTTTTGGTATGGGAAGGTGATGAGGAGTTTCCGCCTAAAGGGGGAATTCTTTTTGACGATACGATTTCTACTAATTTGGATACGGCAGGGGCCTATGTGTTAGGGATAAATGCAGCTAGACGGCTGATGGCAATTGGCAAAAGATTGAGGTAGCATCGTAGTATTGCCAGATAGTTTAGGGGAAACGAGGATGAACCTTATGCTTAAATTCATCAAAAATCACTTAGATCAACTAAGTCACCGCTTTATGATGTATTTGACCATAGCTATTGTGGTGATCATGGGCTTAAATTTTATTTGGAATATCAACTATCAGCAGCGGCAAGCCTTAGTGGAGCTAAGGGAAAAGGCCCATATCATTGGCTTGCAGTTTCAAGCTATGCGAGCTTTTATGGCTGAGCAACAGGATCTGATTAACTATGATTCTCATGGAAATTTTGAATTCAAGCATCTAAACCCAGCAGCTGTTGGCAAGGGAGTAGGAGACATTTTCGGTAGCTGGACTGACTACGGCATCAAGCAAACTAGAGTTAACGTGCGGAATCCAGAGAATGCTCCTGATGAATTTGAACTGCAGATGCTGTATCAGCTGAGGGATAATCGAGAGCTGAATGAGGTCTGGGGCACTTATGAAGCAAATGATAGAGTTTACTTTCGCTATCTCATGCCCTTAGTGATGCGGGAGACTTGCCTTGATTGTCATGGGAGTCCTGCAGGTGAGCTTGATATTGCCGGTTACCCTAAGGAAGGCTACCAGCTAGGAGAATTTGCAGGAGCTATCAGCATTATAATGCCGATGGACTCCTACTATCAGTCGCTGTATGCCACTGGGAGGCGCTACTTAACTATGACCTCTTTATTAATCATATCCACCCTGTTAACTACCTTTGGGGTGATGCGGTTGATGGTGGCAAATCCGTTACAACACCTGAGCAGCATGACCAGAGCCATGGGGCAGGGAAACTTGGATATAGATATTACTGATATTAGGGCCCGTGGGGAAATAAAAAGATTGGCCAGCGACTTCGGTATCATGGCAGGGCAATTAAAGGAAATGTATCAAGACCTTGAAGAAAAGGTAGCCGACAGAACAAAAAAGTTAGTGTTGACTAATGAGCAGCTGCGAAACCAACAGAAGGAACTTTATCGAGTGAACCAGGAGCTGATTCAAGCCAATAACCTGCAGTCAGAGTTCTTGGCAAATATGAGCCATGAGCTGAGAACGCCCCTGACGGCGATCATTGCTTTAACGGAGCTGATGTATGACCAAGCACAGGAGGAGGGACATCAAGAGCAGGTTGACAATCTGCAGGATATCACCGATAGCAGTTACCAGCTCCTTCATCTCATCAATAATTTGCTTGATATGGCAAAGATAGAAGCGGGCAAAATGACGGTGAGGCTTACCAGCGTAGATTTGGCTGAAATAGTAGAGGGAGTGGAGCGAACTATCCTGCCTTTAGCCGTCAAGAAGAATATAAGGCTGGTGAACCAGATTGATTGGCAGCTGCCGCTAGTAGAGGCAGACCCTGACCGGCTAAGGCAAATATGGCTCAATCTGGCGGGGAATGCGGTGAAATTCACCCAAGAACAGGGAACCATCATATTTAAGGCAGAGGTGGCTGACCAAAAGCTAATTTGTTCAGTTATTGATGATGGAATAGGTATTAGTCCAGAGGAGCAGGCAGTAATCTTTGACAAGTTCCGGCAGGCTGACAGTTCCAGTACCCGGGCCCATGCTGGTACTGGCTTAGGGCTAGCTCTAGTTAAGCATATAGTAGAGCTACATCAAGGAATAATATGGGTGGAATCGATGCCTGGCTCAGGCAGTGCTTTTAGCTTTACCCTAAATATAGTTCAGGATGCAACGGAGGAGGCTAATTAAAAATGGATGACCGAAAGAAGATCCTAGTAGTAGATGATGAGCCAACCATTCTGAAAGTGGTGGAACAGACTTTGCGGAAAAATGGCTATCAGGTTATTACCTGCAAAGATGGGGAAGAGGCACTAGTCCAGCTTGATAAGGAAAAGCCCGACCTAATGATTTTAGATTTAATGCTTCCAAAGCTAGATGGCTACGAGGTTTGTCGTTTGGCTAAGCAAAAGGGTACCACCCCTATTATTATGCTTACCGCCAAGGCGGATTTAATTGATAAGACGGTGGGCTTTAACTTAGGGGTAGATGATTATGTTACTAAGCCTTTCAGTCCCTCGGAGTTAGCCCTGAGGGTTAAGGCGGTGCTGCGTAGAACGGTAGAGGCTAAGATTTTCGCCAAGGAGCAGCAGGAGATGTTGACGATTGGCTCTGTCCAGATTGACTTTAGCTCCCGGCAGGTAGTGGTATCGGGTCAGGAGGTACGGCTGACCGCTAAAGAGTTTGAACTGTTAGGCCTATTGATGCGCAACAAAAATCAAGTCTTTACCAGAGAACAGTTGATGTATAAAATATGGGACAGTGAATATGTGGGAGATGCTAATACAGTTACAGTTTTAA
>JAWSUQ010000173.1:0-6237 GCA_033549265.1 Bacillota bacterium | reverse complement strand
ACTGCCGGTCAACAGCCATCGCAAAAACTCAGCGCTAGCTAGCTGGCCTTGGTGGGGCCGAGCCTGATGGAGCTTGTCATCGTAGGCTGATACTAACCCTTCCAGGGCTTCTACCGATAAGGCGCCCATAATATCTGCATGCAGGGCTAGCAGCCGAGCATCATGGACAGCCAAGGCTCCAATTGCTGTCATTACCTGGGTGCCGTTGATTAAGGCCAAGCCCTCTTTAGCCTTGAGGGTTACCAGAGAAATGCCCGCCTTTTCCATAGCCATTTTTCCTGACATGCGGATGCCTTGATAAATGGCTTCACCCATTCCCAGCATAACCAGCACCATATGGGATAAAGGCGCCAGGTCGCCGCTGGAGCCTACTGAGCCCTTCTCAGGGATGATAGGGTGTACCCCTTTGTTGACCATGGCCAAGAGAGTGTGGATTACCTCCACCCTGGCTCCAGAGTAGCCTTTGGCTAATGAATTAGCTCTTAACAGCATAATTGCCCTGACTATTTCCTCATCTAATGGCTTGCCTACGCCGGTGGCGTGGCTCATGATTAAATTTTTCTGGAGCTGTTCAGTTTGCTCCTGATCTATTACTACATTGGCAAAATTGCCAAAGCCAGTGGTGATGCCGTAGACAACCTTTTTTTCCCCTACCAGCCTCACTACCATTTGTCTAGATTCTTCAATTTTTAAGATTGCTGCTGCCGATAGCTGCACCGGTCGGCCGTAGCGGGCAACCTCTACCACATCTTCAATAGTTAAGCTATTGCCAGTTAACATTACAGGCTTAGCCTTATCCTGGTTTTCGGTGCTGCCACCGTTAAAATCACTCCACTCCATTGCCTTGCTCATCCTTATTGCCTCCTTCTAAAGACTGCTTAGCTAAACTTTAAGTGCAACTATCATGCCAATAATTGCTCTGGGGGGATAAAAAGAAAAAGCCTTGAAAAATCAAGGCTTTCAGGTATTATAGCTAAGTATTAAGCTGGTGCCAAAATTTTTGTCTGCAAATATTTTAGGCATAAACAGCTTGGCAGCCAAATTAATTCATGCCCAAAATATTTGCACCGCCAATAATATTTGCAGGTTTTCTATTGCTTTACTTTCCCAGGTCAACTACTTCAGCGTCACAGATTTGCTGCAGGTCGCTTATCGCCAGCTGGATTCCAGCTTCATGTATTCCGGAGCTAATATCTACCAGCTTGGCAGCTAGGGCATTTTGATCCAGATATAGCTGCATTCCCTTCTCCTTCAAAGTAACGGGGGAAACTGCACCGACTTCGAAATTAGTTAGCCGCTCCACTTCTTCTATGGCCACCATGCGATAGCCTTTGCCAGCTATGTCCTTAAGCTTGCGCCAGCTTAACTGTACATCCCCCGGCAGCAGGAGCGCTATATATTTTCCTTCTCCGTTAGTAAGAATCATGGTCTTTAAGATTTGGGACAGGGCTATCCCCCTGTCGGCTGCCACCTCTTCCACTGTGTAAAGCTTTTTTGAATGAGGTTTAATCGCATAGGGTACATTTAGTTTATCTAAGTAGCTGGTAACTTCAGTTTCCATCCTCTTCACCTTCTCTAGCAGAGAGCATCAATGGTTAGTCTGCCGTATTTCTGCTCAATATATTTGTTGATGGCCTCCTGACAGCCTTTGTCAAGCCTAGGGGCTTCATAGTCAGTGAGCCTTTTCCTCCATATCTCCCCCGCCTTATTTACTGCAGTGATAGGATTGCGGCGCCAAATCTCATAGGGCTGACGGTTGCTTACCTGAGGATCAAAAAATTCCCTGCGGAAATGGTGCATGGTGTGCTCTGCATCTAGAAAATGCCCTCCAGCTCCCCGCTCCTTGATCAGCTCAAAAGCCAGGTCTTCCTCTCCCAGCTGAAAGCCCTTGCCATAGCGCCTGAGCATCATGCCTATTTCCTCATCGATAATAAACTTATCGTAGGACAAGGTCATAAAGGACTCTAAAATCCCTGTTGCCTGCAGGACAAAGCTAGCTCCATCAAAAACTGAGGTGGCCAGATTGAGCATAGACTCATAGCCGGCCTGCACGTCCACCTCTTTGGCATCGCTTAAGCTGCCGCCGCTCCTAAAGGGAATATGATAATATTTGGCTAATTGGCTGGCAGCCAGGTTTATCATGGCTGTTTCTACCGCTCCAATGGCCAAGGTCATTGTCTTCATATCAGTAATGGCTGAAGTATTGCCGTAAATTACCGGTGCCCCCGGTTTTAATAGCTGAGTAAACACCATGCCAGCCAGCAGCTCTGCATTGACACAGGCTAAGCTGCCCGCCAAGGTAACCGGTGAAGTGGAGCCAGCCATGCTGCAGGAGGCAATACAAATAGGCTGGTTGTTTAGAACGAACTCCCTTATGCCTTCGATCATAGTAGCATCATACAACAAGGGAGTTACCGCATTGGCAACCCCTAGGATAATATTTTCACTTTTCTCACCAAAGGCTAATTGAGCAAGATAAATGCTGTCTCTGGCAGCCTCCCTGCCTAAGGTAAAGCCCAACAAAGGCTTATCTGTATACTTAAGGAGCGTCAGCAGCATAAATACATGCTGAAGCCTTTCTTCCACGTCACTGACAGTTACCAGTCCGCCGCCATTTACCTGCAAGAGCGGGCTGGTATGGACCAGCTTCACCAGCTTGATATAGTCTGCTCTTGTGCCCTTCCGCCTTCCTTCTGCCGTATCCTGAATAAAAACAGCCCCTGAGCCTGGAGCCAAAACCGGCTCCCCTGCTCCAATTACTACTGACTTGCCGGGGTCTCTTCCCCTTAAGGTGAAGCTTTGCGGAATAGTGGCCAATGCCTTTTCTACAGCAGCTGCTGATAAATATACTGTTTCCCCTTCAACCCTAATGCCGTGATGTCGAAAAAGCTCCAAAGCCTGAGCCTCTTTAAAAATTACCCCTACTTGCTCTAAAATATTCAGGGAGCACTGGTGAATTTTCTCTATCTCTGCTTCCGTTAGCAGCTCTAATTTCGGTTTAATTTTGTCCACCTGCCTCCCAGTTTACTTTTCTTTCCTTAAGGCGGCTAAAATTTTATCAGGAGTTAGGGGCAGCTCCGTTAGCCTGGTGCCCAGGGCATTGTTTACCCCATTGACAATAGCAGCGGCCCCTGGCACAGCAGCAATTTCTCCGATACTCTTAGCACCAAAGGGTCCTGTTTCTTCCTCTTGCTCTATTAGCACTACCTTCGTTTTAGGCATATCCTTAGCTTTAAATACCTGGTACTTTCGCAAATGGGCGTTGGTTACTTTACCGGTCTCTGGGTCCACCAGTATTTCCTCTTTCAAGGCTAGCCCCAGGCACATCTGGACTGCCCCTTCAATCTGACCCTCAATCAGCATTTTATTTAAGGCCCGGCCCACATCGTGGGCTGCCACATACTCTAATACTTTTACTGCACCGGTCTCAGTATCTACTTCCACCTGGGCAAAATGGGCACCATAGGCCCCTGGATTAAAGAAGGACTGATAGGTGTCGGTAACTACCAAGGGCTTATTCCCCTTAGTCTGGGCCTCCATCCCTATTTCACCTAAGCTTAATCTCTTGTGGCTGCCTGTGAGAGTCACATAGCCTTCTGCCAGCACTAGCTCTTCTGGAGCTGCCTCAAATATCTTGGCTGCTTCAGCTAAGAGCAGGTCCTTCATCAATTCTGCCACTTTTTTCACTGCATTGCCGCTGACAAAGGCAGTGCGGCTGGCCTGAGTACCTAAATCATAGGGGCTGATATCAGTATCCCCTTCAATCACCAGCACCTGCTCCGGCGGTATATCGATTACCTCCGCTACAATCTGGGAAAAGATGGTGCAGGTGCCGCAGCCCATATCATGGGCACCTGTAATTAAAGTAATGCTGCCGTCCTCATTAAGCCGCATGGTCATGCTGGAGAAATCCTGATAGGCACCGGCCAAGCCGTTGACATGATTGCCGCAGCCTACCCCAATTCCCCGCTTAAACCGAGGGTTTGGTCCAAGATCCAGCTTTTTCTCATCCCAGCCAAAAGCTTTAGCCCCCTCCTTAACACAGTCTTTAATGCGGCAGTTGCCCACATTCCGGCCCGACAAGCCATCTATGCCATGGGGAGATAACAGGTTCTGCAGCCTAAACTCCAGCGGATCCATCCCCAGAGCAAGGGCAATATGATTGTAGTGAATCTCCAAGGCGGTAAAGAGCTGAGGAGAACCGTAGCCTCGCATGGCCCCCCCTAAGGGGGCGTTGGTATAAACCGACTTGCCTGTATAACGATAGTTGGGAATTTGGTAGAGCCTGGTGGCCTTGCGGCTCATGGCCAGGGCTACTACCTCAGCATTATTGGCATAGGCCCCGGTGTTGGCTACCACCTGCAGCTCTGTTCCCACCAGTTTTCCTGTGTTAGTAACAGCAGTTTTCAGCTGCCAGTTAGTAGCATGTCTAGTCTTAGTGGAAATAATATTTTCTTTGCGAGTCAATTCCAACTTAACCGGTTTTCGGACCTGCTGGGCTAAAAAAGCGGCAATCGGCTCTAAGATAGGCTCAAGCTTGCCCCCAAAGGAGCCCCCTACCGGGTTTTTGATAACCCTTACCTTATTGCTTGGCAGCGACAGCACCTTGCATAACAGGAGCCTGACGGCAAACACATTTTGGCAGGGTGTCCACACCGTCACCTTCCCGTTGGCATGGCAGTCGGCTACACAGACGTGGTTTTCCATGGCACAATGGTGGACCCGTTGAGTAGTAACAGCATCCTGGAAGGTGCAATGTTCCTCCTGGAATGCTTTGTCTATATCGCCCACATTCACCGAAACCTCTTTAGCCAGGTTTCCTCCTGGATGGATTGGGACAAACCCCTCTAAGAGCGCTTCCTCAGGTGAGGTGGTAAAAGGCAGCTCCTCATACTCTACCTCGATGAGGGATAGGGCTTGGTTGGCAGTATCTGCATCAATTGCTACCACCGCTGCTACCCTGTCTCCCACAAAACGCACCACGTCAGTAAAGAGCACTTCCGTTTCCAGCCCCTGCTGGCCTAGAAACCAAACTGCAGTGTTGTACTTAATCTGAGGGGAATTTTGATAGGTAAATACTCCCGCTACCCCAGGCAGCTTTTCAGCCTTGCTGGTGTCGATCCGCTTAATGCGGCCATGAGGAATAGGGCTGAACAGGATTTTGGCCGTCAGCATATTAGTTAAATCCATGTCACCAGTGTACTTCAGCTTTCCTGTAACCTTTTCCACCGCGTCGTGAATGGGGACCCTTTTCCCCACATATTTAAGCTCAGTCATGTACTTCACCTCCGGCTTCTGGATGAATGCGAAGCTTGGCACTAGCCAAACGGACCGCTTCCACTATCTTTACGTAACCGGTACAACGGCAAATATTATTGTCCAAGGCCTTTACTATTTCTGCTTCATTAGGATCGGGAGTTCTATCCAGCAAAGCCTTGGTGCTAATGATCATTCCCGGCGTGCAAAAGCCGCACTGGACAGCCCCCGCCTCGATAAAGGCTTCCTGAATAGGGTGAAGCTTAGGTCCTGCTGCCAACCCCTCAATAGTGACAATATTCTTGTCAACGGCCTTCATTACATTAATAGTGCAGGAGTTTTTGGCCTCACCGTCTACCAGCACCTTGCAGGCGCCGCAATCACCGGTGCTGCAGCCGCACTTAGCTCCAGTAAGCTTCAGCACCTGCCGCAGGACATACAGCAGATTCCAGCTTTTTTTAACCTCCAGCTGGTGGTTGTCTCCATTTATCTTTAAGTAGACTTTTTCCATAAAAACACCTCAAAGCGCCTATAGTTTCCTCATCTCAATAGCTTTAGCAGGGCAGGTGGTGGCACATAACCCACAGCCCTGACATTTATCTTTGTTAAAATCTACCTTAGGGTGGCTGGAGCCCCCTTTGTCAAAGGCCTGAAAATAGCACCGCTTTAGGCAGGCTCCACAGCCGGTACACTTCTCCTCATCATAGACAGCCTGATAGGTTAGCATAGGCCATTGGCCCAATGTGGCCAGCTCTCTTCCTGCCCGAAAGGGGTAGCAACAGCAGCCGTCACAGTTGCAGATAAAGGCAGGCCCCTTGGCCTGGTAGTCACCATTGATACAGTGCATCAAACCTTTTTTGTCGGTCCAGCTGATCAGCTCTTTAGTCTCCTCTTTAGTGAGCCTTTGCCCTAAGCCCCGGTCAAGGTATTTCCTTGCCTCACCATCAAAGTGAATACAGGTGCTGGTGGGCTTTTCACACC